>DAITAO010000067.1:0-3195 GCA_036824245.1 Gaiellaceae bacterium
CCGACGTCGACGGCGCGCTCGATGCAGCCGGCGGCGACGCGAAGGTGGCGATCGTCTCGCTGCTCGGCGCCGTTGACGCGGAAACCGCGCGAGGCCGGCTCGCGGAGGTCGGCGGCAACGTCCGGCTGGCGCTGCTGTCATGAAGCTGGGCGTCGAAGCAGCCGTCGTCGGCAGGCAAATCGTGCCGGGCGACGTGGAAGTCGTCGATGGACGCATCGCGCGCTACGGCATCGCATCCGCCAACGGGCGTGGCATCGCAACGCCCGGCTTTCTCGACCTCCAGGTGAACGGGTTCGGCGGCGTCGACCTCCTCGACGCGGACTCCGAGGGCTACCGACGCGCCGGCGACGCGCTTCTCGAGACCGGCGTCACGGGCTACCTCCCCACCTTCATCACTGCGCCGGAGGAACAGCTCATCGAGGCGCTCCACGCCGTACCGAACGGAGCGTCCGCGCCTCGCGTGCTGGGCGTTCACCTGGAAGGCCCGTTCATCGCGCCCCGACGGCTTGGCACTCACCCGGCCGCCGCACGGAGAGACCCGGATTGCGCCCTCACGGAGCGCCTGCTGGCAGCAGGACCCGTGCGGCTCGTGACGCTTGCTCCCGAGCTCCCCGGCGCCAACGATGTCATCGACCTGCTCCAGCGCCGCGGCATCACGGTCTCGTGCGGCCACAGCGACGCCACGGCCGAGCAGGCGAACGCGGCGTTCGACCGCGGCGTACGAACCGTGACTCACCTGTTCAACGCGATGCGCCCCTTTCGTCACCGAGATCCGGGCATCGCCGGAGCCGCGCTCGCACGCGACGACGTGATCGTGCAGCTCATCCTGGACGGCATTCACCTTGCCGCAGATACAGCGCGGGTGGTGTGGCGCAGCGCGAACGGCCGCCTGGCGCTCGTCACCGACGCGATCGCCGGCGCCGGCGGCGCCGACGGGGCCTACAGCCTCGGGGGCGTCGAGGTGCAGCTACGCGACGGCGTCTCTCGCGGTCCGGACGGCGTGCTCGCCGGGAGCTCGCTGACGATGATCGAGGCGGTTCGCAACCTGCACTCTCTCGGCGCGCCGCTCGGGGACGCGGTTTTCGCCGCGACGACCGTACCGGCGCGGGTTGTCGGCCCGCCGGCGGTCGGAAGGCTGGACATCGACCTGCCGGCCGACGTGGTCGTCCTCACCGACGAGCTGGAGATCGAGCGTGTGCTGGTCGGCGGTGAGCTTCGTGCGGGCGGCTGAAGAGACGGTCGAGGCGGGCGCCGGCGCCGAGCCCGGCGCGCAGATGCTGGCCGAGATCCGTGATCAGCCACGGGCTCTGACGGCGCTGCTGGAGCACGAAGACGAGTTCGCGCGCGTCGCAGCCATCCTGCGCGAGCGCGACATGCGCATCGTGCGGATGGTCGGCCACGGATCGTCCGACAACGCGGCGTCGTACGGTGTGTACGCCTTCGGGCTGCTGCCGCGCTGGACGGCACTCCGCGACTCGATCACCCTGACCGTGCACTACGACTCCGGCCCGGAGCTGGCTGGATTCGCCGTCATCGCCCTGTCCCAGTCGGGCCGCACGCCGGACGTCGTCACGTACATCGAGCGAGCCCGCCAGCGCGGCGCGTTCACGATCGCGATGACCAACGACCCGGACTCGGAGCTCGCGGGCGCCGCTGAGGTGGTGCTGCCGCTCTCCGCCGGCCCCGAACGGGCGATCGCCGCCACGAAGACGTATGTCAACCAGCTCGCGGGGCTCGGGCTCCTCGCGGCTCACGCGGCCGGCCAAGGGCAGCGCTTCTCACAGGATCTGCGCACGACGATCGATGCGCTGGCGGCCCTCATTCCGGCGCTGGAAGCGCGGATTCGAGAAGTGGCGATGCCGTACGCGTTCACGGGCCGCATGTTCGTGATCGGCCGCGGCGCCGAGTACGCGACGGCGCGCGAGATCGCACTCAAGCTGCTCGAGACCTGCCGGATCGCCGCGGAGGCACTCACGGCAACCGGGCTCTCACACGGGCCTGTCGCCGCGCTCGACCCGCTCTTCCCGGTGTGGGCGATCGCCTCGCACGACGGAACGCTCCCCACCGTGCTCGAGGCCGCCAACCGCGCCCGTGAGGCCGGTGCCGCGCTGATCGCCAGCGGGAGCGCAGCGGGCGAGCTCGCCGGCGCCGATCACGTGCTCGCTGTTCCAAGGCCCGTGTCACCGCTCCTCGGACCACTTCTCTCGGTCGTGCCGGGCCAGCTCTTCGCCTGGGCGGTCGCGCAGGCCAAAGGGCTCGATCCGGATCGGCCGCGGGGCCTCAACAAGGTGACCTTCGCACGCTAGGCGTCCGGCCGCGCGTGGGCTCCGACGTTCCCGGTCCGTCAACTCGTGACCGAAAGTTTGCGCAAAGAGCGAACTTTTCCGCCATCCGGCTGCACCCCATCGCGTTACGCCGACCTGGTGGCCGGGAAGCAGATCGGCTGACAGCCGTAGCCCAAAGGTAGGACTACGGACGCTCGGTTGGGGTACTGAGGGGCAGCATGCGGCACGACAGCAGTACGAATGGCTGACCCACCTAGCGGGGTCGGGCTGCGTCGGGTGACGCGGGCCGTCTTGACGGTGGGCGCGTTGGTCGTGGCCGGGGTCGCGGCCGGGACGGCTCACGCGGAGTCGCCCCTCGCCCTGCAGGCGACGAGCGAAATAGCCACCACGTTGGCGGACACGACGCCGATCGTGGCCGGACAACCGGCGACCGGAACTCTCCCAACGCCGGTCGCACCGTCCGCGACTGCCGCCCCGCCGCAGTTGCCTGCGGTAACGCAGTCGTCGGCACCCACATCGGCACAGCCGTCAACGCCCTCCCCCGTCACGCCCGCCGAGCCGCCCGCGGCTGCGCCTCTGAACGTGGCGCCGGTCGTGGAAGCCGTCGGCACGGCCGCGCAGACCGCGACGAGCACAGCGCCGCCGACGACGAACGCCGAAGCTCAGCCCGCCGCGGCCCTCGAGGCCGTGGAGGCGGCCGCGCCGTCAATCAATCCGCCCGCTCAGACTCCTCCTGCAGGCCCGGCCCCTCTCGCCGAGGCTATGGAAACGATCGCCACGCCGGTCGCTGAGGCGAATGCCCCACTCGTGGGCCAGCTGGCGCCGGTGACCACCGCCGTGGCGACGGTCGTCGAGCAGGCCGGCGAAACCACCACCGGCATCGTCGCCCCGGTCGAGCAGCTCACCCCGA
>DAITAO010000067.1:3295-12449 GCA_036824245.1 Gaiellaceae bacterium
TCGTCGAACAGGCCGGCGAAACCACCACCGGCATCGTCGCCCCGGTCGAGCAGCAACTGGGCCAGACTCTGGCCCCCGTCAACGGCACGCTTCAGACCGTCGTCGCACAGGTGACCGGCACGACAACCGGAGTCGTCGCACAGGTCGAGACCGTGCTCGGCCCCGTGCAGCAGCAGCTCCCGCCCGCCGTGCCGCCCGTGACGAACCTGGTCGGGACGGCCGTGAGCCAGGTGCCGGGGGCGGCCGGTGCGCCGGCCGCCGGCACCGAAACGACGCTGCCGCCGCCGCTCACCCTGGTAGGGCCCGAGCCCACGTCCGCCGCGCCTGCAACCGCGGAAGTGGTCTTGTCCGCCGGCCCGACCGGCGCGTTTGGTGCTCCCACTCCGGCTGCCGCAACCACTCCCGCCGCTGCATTGGGCGAGCCCTCGGCCGGAACCCCGAAGGTGACAAAGCAGTCCGTCGCCCCCGCGCTCTCGAGAGGTGCACCCGCACCCGGCCAGGTTCTCGCCGTGGACACGACTCTGCCGGCTACGAGCGTCGACTTGAGCCCACGCCCCGGCACTCCGCTCCCCAGGAGCGCGGCACAGACGCACATGACGGGCGGCCTCCTGCCGTTCGTCGTGACGACAGGCCCCTTCGCAGCTCTGGCCGACCTGGTCGCGCTGACCGCCGCGCTCGAAAGCCTCAGAAGCACAGGTTGGGGCGATACCGCAGCCTCGAGCACGTCGCCGGATCGACACGAGGCGCCGGCGACCGCGGAGGCTCACCAGCCAGCGCCTGCCCCAGGCGAGCGGCCCTGGTCTCCCGACGTCCCCACCAGTTTTCTCCAGGCCGCGTTCTCGGGCTCGCATTCGCCGACCCGCGGCTTGCTGATCGCCGGGCTCGCGGCGGCGTTCGCACTCACCGCACCGAAGCCGGGACGGCGGCTCAGGCTCTCACGAGAGCTCTGTCCGGCACCCGCATTCATCTCTCTGCTCGAACGGCCCGGCTAACCCCTGGTTAGCCCCTGAGTGCGGCGGAGCCTTGCTCCGTTCCGTGCTGAATCGCCATTCGAGATCCAAAGGAGAGACTGATGACACGTTACGTCCTAGCCCTGATCGCGATACTCGCGGTCGTCCTCGGGGGCGGAGTGGCCACCGCATCCGACGGCCCGGCCGTGGGAGACGCGGTGACGACCGCCGGCGCCACCGATCCGTCCGTCGGCGTCGAGGCTGTCGAAGCTGCCGCTTCGGCAACACTGCCCGGGGCGCAAACGGCTCCCCCTGCTACGCCGGAAGCCCCTGCGCCGGAGCCTGCCGCACCCGAGCCTCCTGCGCCGGCCCCCGTTCCCGAGCCTGTGGACACGCCTGCCCCTGCGTCCGAAGTGGTGCAGGCACCCCAGCCGGCTCCGGCAGAGGCCATTCCGGCCCCTGTGGAACAGGCCGCAACCGCGGTCGGCGAGCAACTCGGATCGGCCACCGGCTCAGGCGAGGCGGCTACAACCGCAGGCGAGACGGCTTCTGCCGCGGCCGATTCCGCAGCCGCGACGCCCGCCGAGCCTGAAAACGCTGCGCAAGCCCTCACCGAGACGGTCGGCGAAGCGACCTCCAGCCTCCAGGGTGCCGGGGAAGCCGCATCGGGAGGCTCTTCTCAGCCGCCCAGCGTGGTCGCGACTGTCGAGCAGGCTGTGGCTCTTTCGGAGGCCGGTACGCCGGTTTCCGGCGAGCAGGTCCTGGCGCCCGTCGAGGCGTCCCTTGCGGAAACCGTGTCGACTCTGGCCGGTACGGCCACGGCGACCTCGACCCAGGTTGTGGCGAACGCCACGACCACGCTTCAGTCGACCACCTCGACTGCTGCAGGCACGCTTACATCGGCCACGGCTCCTGCGCCACCGATCACACCCCTCCTCGCGGGTGTCGTCGGCCAGGCGACCGGGGCTCTGACCGAGCCCGCCGGCCAGGTGGTTCCGCAGGCCGCCGGCGCACTCACAACCGTCGGCCAGGCCGTTCCGCAAGCCGCCGGCGCACTCACAACCGTCGGCCAGGCCGTTCCGCAGGCCGTCGGCGCGCTCACAACCGTCGGCCAGGCCGTTCCGCAGGCCGTCGGCGCGCTCACAACCGTCGGCCAGGCCGTTCCGACAGCCGTCGGCGTCGTCACAACTCTCGCCCAGCCAGCGCTGGGGACAGGCGGTGCGACGCTCAGCCAGGCCACGCAGGCGGCCGGCCAGATCCAGCCGCTCGTGGCCGCCGGGCAGGTCGAATCGACGACCTCGGCGGCTCTCTCGGCCGTTCAGACCATCAGCGGCGAGCCGACGAAGGCCCTCGCGGCAGCGACCTCCGCCACGGGGCAGGCCGGGGAAGCTCTGTCCACCGCGCCGGCCGAGGACGCGGGGGTAGCGAGTGGCGCTGTCTCCACCGCAACGCAACCGGCCCAGGTCAATTCGTCGATCGGGAGCGTCTCGGCCGCCGAGAGCGACTCGATGGTCGTCGCGCCCGAGGGCGAGGCGGCTGATGCGATCGCCGAGACTGCCGGGACGGCGCCTGTGGAGGCGACCCGTGTCGCAGAGGCGGGAAGCACCCGCCTACCGGCCGCCGCAGATGGTGAGAACCAGGTCTACGGCGCGTCGGCCAGCTGGCGCGACGGCATTTTGCCGTCGTCCGGGACCCAGCCGACGTTCTCGGCCAGGGGGACTGAGTCCTCGACGCTCGAGGACGCCGCGTTCCTGGCGGGCCTAGCAGCGTTCTTGGCGCTGGCCGGCGGAGCGTTGGCCGCGTCGACACGTGCAGCCGAGCCGGTACTCAGCTGCCTCTCGGCCGCACAGCTGCACTTCCCGTCCGTAAGGGTGCTGCCGTGCCGCGTGAGCTCGGTCCTCGAGCATGGCGTGCAGGCGCTTCAGTCGGTGCGTGCGGTCGAGCTCGGCGAGGTGGCCGGACGCCGCAGCGCCACGTCTCCTCCGTCCGGGCCGGCGCCCGGCCTCGGGGAGCCGAGGACCGCAGGTCCGTTCGCGGATCCGAGCAGAGGAGGCTCGGCGGCAGGAGATGACGGCGTGCGGCGCCTGATCGCGATGGTGCTGGCAGTGCTCAGCGTGCTGTCTGCGTTCTTCGCGTGGTCTCGGCGAGAGCTGAGCGACCGGCGGAACACTGGCCCGGGGGGCACGCGATGACGCTGACTCCGTCTCATCCCGCCGTGCTCCTGGACCAACAGCCGCTGTGGCTCGAGGCACTCGAGCACTTGATGGCGCCGATCGGCGTGGAAGCGACGGCGAAGACCACGTCGGTGCACGAGGCGCTCGGGCTGGTAGAGCGCCTGCGGCCCGAGGTCTTCGCGATCGGAATCGAGGCGGCAAACGGCCTCCTCGACTGGAGCAGTTGCGTGCGTCAGGCGCTCGAGCGCGTGCCGGGACTCAAGGTAGTGGTGCTCTCGATGGTCGACGACCCCCGGCTGGTCGAGGAGGCCTACGCCGCGGGCGCGCTCGCCTTCGTGCTGAAGACGGCTCGACCGGAAGACATCGCGTCCGCAATCCGGCAGATCTTCGAGAGCTCGGTCTACCTCTTCAACTTCCCCGAAGCGGCCGGCTATCCGGCGGGGTCGGAGAGCCCCGCGAAGAAGCTGACCGAGCGTGAGATCGAGATCATCCGGCTTGTCGCGCAGGGCCGGTCGAACGCGCAGGTGGCCGAGATGCTGTGGCTCAGCGAGCCGACCGTGAAGGTCCACCTGTCCCGGATCTACCGGAAGATCGAAGTGAGCAATCGAACGGAGGCCAGCCGGTGGGCTCAGCTGCACGGCCTCCTGGAGGCCGAGCTCGAGGCGCCACGCGAGGTGCGTGCGCCGTGAGCGCGGTGCCGCAGATCGGAACCTGGAGGTACTCGTGACCCATAGGCGATTTCTCACAGGCGCGATTCCGCTGGGCTTGATCTTCGTGGGCCTTGCCGTTCTCCAGGCAAGGCCCACCGAGGCCGCCCGCGCAGCACCGGTGAGCCAGCACGCGGTCATCGAGATCGACATAGGCGACGTCGTCCGCGTCTCGGGCGCGGGCATCGGCTGCATGGTCAGGCAGCGTGACGGCGTCAAGGTGCTCGACTGCCGCCGTGCCGGCGAGGCCGCCGGCACCTACGGAACCACTTTCGACGAAAGGAGGGTGCGCGTCGTCCGCTTCAAGAGCAGCACGCTCGCGAAGACAGTGTTCTTCGCTCGACATAGGCATAGCCGAACGAAAACGTGCAGCTGAGCCGCCGCCTCCCAGAAGCGGCGCCGGCGGGGCCGACCCTAGAAGGGTAGGCCGCGCGTGCGGCGGCGTCGCTTCCCGCGGTCGGCGGGTGGTTTTTCCGTGTCCGTCTCAGGCGGGTCCGGCGGCTGCTCGCCGCGCCGGCGATCGTCGACTGCCCTGACCACTTCGTCGGCCCACTCGTCGAAGCCTGGGCGATCGCCGAGGCGCTCCTCCGGTGGCTTCCGGTCGGGCGTCATGCGCGGCGCATTCTAGACGAGCCTCTGGGCCCGGCCCCGCCGCGCGTCCGGTTCGGGACCGCTGGGCCCATGGCCGAACCTGGTTCGCCGCGGCCTCCAGAGCGCCTGAAGGAGCCACTAGTGGGCAGTTCGCTAGGTCCCGGCGCCCGGCACGAACCAGTCCGCGTACCTCGAAAGTAGTACGCATGGTCTCCGGAAGTTCACCCGATCGACATCTTCCTAATTCTCCACTCTTCTTCATAAGCTCGCCCAGTTCCCGTGAGCTTTCAGCAAAATCTGACGAACCACCCGCCGCGGCTCCTGCTTGCCGAGCCGCTCCCCGCATTCCGGCTGGGAGTGCGGCTCGTGCTGTTGAGCGCAGGTTACGAGATCGTCGAGGCAGCCGACCTCGCCGAGCTCTCGACCTCCGTCGCCGCAGCGCCGCCCGACCTCGTCCTTGTCGACCGCGACCTACCGCCCTCGGGTGCGCTGGCGGCGATTCGACATGTCCGCGAAGCATGCGGCGCGCCGACCATCGTCTGGACGGTCGACCCCGACGGGGCGGCCGTCCTGGCGGCGATTCGGGCGGGCGCGGCCGGTTTCGTCCACAAGGAGATCTCGTCGAGCGGTCTGCTTCGCGCGCTCCGCGGCGTGGCTGACGGAGAAGCCCCGCTCGCCCGCGACCTCACCTCGCTGCTGGTCAACTCGCTGCAAGGCTCCCAGCGGCGCGAGCGCGCCCGAGAGCGAGCAGCCGCCCTGTCCGGTCGAGAGCGGGAAGTCCTGTCGCTCGTCGCCGGAGGTGCACGCAACAAGCAGGTGGCGCGGAGGCTGGTCATCTCCGAGTTCACCGTCAAGCGCCACGTGCAGAACATCCTGCAGAAGCTCGACCTGCCGTCACGGTGGGAGGCCGCTGCCTTCTACCGGAGTCTGGCCGAGCAGCCGGAGCTCGAGGGCTCGCTGTGAGCGCAGCCCTCGAAACGAGCCGGCTCCAGACGCCCGCGCCCTTTCACTGCGTCGCCTGCGGAGGCGAGATCCGCCCCGCCCTGGGCCTGCTCGGGTCGCTTCGCTGCCACGACTGCCGGGACGAGGGGCCCGGGCTCGTCGGGCACCTCGAAACGCCCCTCACCCAGCAAAACGGGCTGCGACGCCCTGTGAGGAGGTAGAGGAACGTGCGTGCGCTGATCGAGACCGCTCAGATGTCGGTGGGCCATGGACAGGCGGCCCAGCCGCTGACCGGCTCCCCGCGCGTCAGCGTCGTCATCCCGACGCTCAACGAGGCCAAGAACCTGCCGCATGTCTTCGCGAACCTGCCCGCGGACGTCTACGAGGTCGTCCTCGTCGACGGAAACTCCGTGGACGACACGGTCGACGTGGCCCGGGAACTCTTCCCCGCCGTGAGACTCATCGGGCAGACGGGCCGCGGGAAGGGCAATGCGCTCGCCTGCGGTTTCGCGGCCTGCCGCGGCGACGTGATCGTCATGCTCGACGCAGACGGCTCGGCGAACGCGAAGGAGATACCCGCGTTCGTGAAGGCGCTCCAGTCGGGCGCCGACTTCGCCAAGGGGTCCCGCTTCATCGCCGGCGGTGGCAGCAGCGACATCACCGTCCTGCGCCGGCTCGGCAACTGGTTCTTCAGCACGCTTGTCAACGTGCTCTTCGGCACGCGCTACTCGGACCTCTGCTACGGCTACAACGCCTTCTGGGCGTACTGCCTGCCGGCGATGAACGTCGACTGCGACGGCTTCGAGGTCGAGACGCTCATCAACATCCGCGTCGCCAGGGCGGGTCTGCGCGTCACCGAAGTACCGAGCTTCGAGGAGGACCGCATCCACGGGGAGAGCAATCTGCGCACCTTCCGGGACGGCTGGAGGGTGCTGCGGACGATCTTCAGAGAGTGGCGGAGGCGCACGCTCGTCGCCGAGCGCGAGGCGCCCGTAACGGTCGGGAGTGTCTAACCCGGGTCCGGGACCCGCGCCGGCCTCGCGCCGGCGCACGGCGCGCGCGCGCCTTCTGCTGACCATCGCGGCGCTCGCGGTCGTCGCCGTTGCCGGCACCACCGGCGCCTCGGCTGATCCCGCGGACGCCCCGGTCAACACCGCCCTGCCGACCATCGCCGGCTCGCCGGCTGCAGGCCAGATTCTGACCGCGGCGCCAGGCAGCTGGGCGGGCAGCGAGCCGATCACCTACGCGCACCAGTGGCGCCGCTGCACGGGCGGCGGCTACGCCGACGTCGTCCTGGCCGACGCACCGCGCGCCTACTGGCGCCTCAGTGAGACGACCGGCACAGTGGCGGCGGACCTGACCGTCAATGAGAACGACGGCAGCTACGGCGGCACGTTCACGCTCAACCAGCCCGGCGCGCTGGCCGGTGACGCCGACCCAGCGGTGCGCCTCACCGCCGCCGGCAAGGGCAACGCCGTCTTCCCCCACAAGACCTCGCTCAACTACGGCAACCGCTTCAGCTACGAGCTGTGGGTGCGCATCGTCAGCCTCCCGACCACCGGCACGATCGGCAACCTGATGACGAAGAGCCCCCCGACGGCCGCCTTCCGCGTGCTGCCCTCCGGCGCCTTTGCGTTGCGCAAGTCGGGTGGTACTGACATCAGCGTCTCGACCGCCGCGCTGAGTGCCGACGGACGCTACCACCACCTAGTCGCCACCAAGGACGGCGCCAGCGTCAAGCTCTACCTGGACGGGGTCGACGTGACCGGCACGGTCGCGAACCAGACACTGGCCAACAGCTCCGCCCAGCTCGCGATCGGCCACCACCCGGTCGGCAGCTCCGACTCGCTCGACGCCTACGTCGACGAAGCCGCGGTCTACGCGACCGCACTCAGCGCCGCCCAGGTCGGTCAGCACTACCAGGCGGCCACCAGTGCGGAGTGCACCGACGTTGCCGGCGCGACTGGTGAGAGCTACACGCTGGGGTCCGACGACGTCGGTAAGGCGGTCCGCGTCGTCGTGACGGCCACGAACGACGCTGGGAGCAGCGCGGCGAGCTCGACTCCGACGTCACCCGTGACCGCGCCTCCGGCCAACACGTCGCCGCCCACCATCTCCGGCAGCGCGGTCTCGGGCCAGACGCTGAGCGCCGCTCCTGGCAGCTGGATGGGCAGCGAGCCGATCAGTTACGCGTACCGCTGGCGCCGCTGCGACGGCTCCGGGGGCAGCTGTGCCGACATCGCAGGTGCCACCGCCCAGACGTACGCCGTGACCGCGGCCGACGCCGACGCGACCATCCTCGTTGCTGTCACCGCCACCAACCCCGTCGGGTCGAGCACTCAGGCTTCGGCCGCGACGGCGCCGGTCACCGCACCTCCCGCCAACAGCTCCCTGCCGGGCATCTCCGGCGCCGCCGCAGTAGGCGAGACGCTGACGGCGAACGCGGGCACCTGGACGGGCAGCGCGCCGATCAACTACGCATACCAGTGGCGCCGCTGTACGGGCGGCGGCTACGCAAACCTCGTTTTGGCCGACGCGCCGCGCGCCTACTGGCGCTTCGGCGAGACGACCGGCACGGCGGCCGCCGACCAGACCACGAGCAACAACGACGGCGCCTACGGTGGCACCTTCACGCTCAACCAGGTCGGCGCGCTGGCCGGCGAGGCCGACCCGGCCGTGCGCCTCACCGCCAGCGGCAAGGGCAACGTCGTCGTACCACACAGCACCTCGCTCAACTACGGCGACCGTTTCACCCACGAGTTGTGGGTGCGCATCGTCAGCCTGCCCGCCGCCGGAACGATCGGCAACCTGATGAGCAAGAGCACCGGCACGGCCGCCTTCCGCGTCCTGCCCTCGGGCGCCTTCGCGCTGCGCAAGTCGAGTGGCAGCGACATCGCCGTGTCGACCGCCACGCTGAGCCCCGACGGGCGCTACCACCACGTCGTCGCCACGAAGGACGGGGCAAACGTCAGGCTCTACCTGGACGGCGTCGACGTGACCGGCCCGGTCACCAACCAGACGCTGACGAATAGCTCGTCGCAGCTCGCCATCGGCCACCACCCCCTCGGCAGCGGCATGTCCCTCGACGCCTACGTCGACGAGGCCGCGCTCTACGCCACTTCCCTCAGCGCCGCCCAGGTCGGCCAGCACTACCAGGCCGCGACGAGCGGCACGTGCACGGACATCGCCGGCGCGACGATCGACGAGTACACGCTCACGCCCGCGGATCTGGGATCGACGATTCGCGTCGGCGTGACCGCGACCAATCCCGCCGGCTCGGCGACAGCTACTTCCCCGGCGACGCCGGCCGTCAGTCCCGATCCTGACAACCTTGGCCCCGCCAACAGCTCTCCGCCGAGCATCTCGGGCAGCGCCGTCCAGGGGCAGACACTGAGCGCAGACCCCGGCACCTGGAACGGCAGTGCCCCGATCACGTACGGCTACCAGTGGCGCCGCTGCAACGGCAGCGGGTCGGCATGCGCGGACATACCCGCGGCGACCACTCAGACCTACGCGCTGGTCGCCGCCGACGCCGGCTCCACGATCCGCGTGGCCGTCACCGGCACGAACAGCGCCGGCTCCAGCATCGCCACCTCCGCTCAGACCGCGGCGGTCACCGCGCCGCCCACCAACAGCTCCCTCCCCACCATCGCCGGATCGGCCGTGCAAGGCCAGACGCTGACGGCCGACCCCGGCAGCTGGACGGGCAGCGCCCCCATCGACTACGACTACCAATGGCGCCGCTGCAACGGCAGCGGGTCGGCATGCGCGGACATACCCGCGGCGACCA
>DAITAO010000067.1:12549-17952 GCA_036824245.1 Gaiellaceae bacterium
CGATCCGCGTGGCCGTCACCGGCACGAACAGCGCCGGCTCCAGCATCGCCACCTCGCCTCAGACGGCCACCGTCACTTCCACCGCACCGCCCCTCAACACGAGCCCGCCGACCGTCACGGGGACGCCCTCCCAGGGACAGACCCTGAGCGCCCAGCCCGGCACCTGGACAGGCGTTCAGCCGATCACCTACACCTACCGCTGGCGCCGCTGCGACACCGGCGGCGCGAACTGCGCCGACATCGCCGGCGCCGCTGCGCAGACGTACGTTCTGGCGGCCGGGGACGTCGGCTCAACGATCCGCATCGCCGTCACGGCGACTAACGCCGACGGCTCCAGCAGCGCACCTTCGGCCAGCACCGCCGTCGTAACCGTTGCGCCCTCCTCGACCGGCTACCGCGGCCCCTCGTTCACCGGCGCCGGCGCGGCTCCGACGGGATCGAAGCCGGAGAGCAAGCTCTGGTGGAACGACGGCTCCTGGTGGGCCAGCATGTGGGACACAGGAAGCGCAAGCTTCCGGATCTTCAGGCTCAACTGGGCCGCCCAGACCTGGGCCAACACGGGCGTGGCGCTGGACGATCGCGCCGAGACGCGCGCCGACACGCTCTGGGACGGCACGCACCTCTATGTCGCATCGCACAAGTTCTCGTTCTGCGAGTGCTCGGCGAGCTCGCCCGGCAACCCCAGCCGCTTGTACAGGTTCAGCTACAACGCCGCGGCGGACACCTACCAGCTCGACCCCGGCTTCCCGGTCTCGATCAACAACACGAAGACGGAGACGCTCGTCATCGACAAGGACTCGACGGGGACGCTCTGGGCGACCTGGGCTCAGGACAACAAGATCTACGTCAACCACACGCTCGGCAACGACGCCACGTGGGGGACGCCGTTCGTCCTCCCGGCCAGTGGCGCGACTGGGCTCACCGGCGACGACATCTCCTCGCTCGTCTCCTTCGGCGCCAACAAGGTTGGAGTGCTGTGGAGCAACCAGAACACGTCGACCATGAACTTCGCCTCCCACGTGGACGGCGCGCCCGACTCGACGTGGCAGACCACCCAATTCGCGTATTCGGGACCTGGCTCAGCCGACGATCACATCAGCCTGCGCTCGCTCCAGACGGACGGAAGCGGGCGAATTTTCGCCGCCGTCAAGACCTCGTTCGGCGACGGCTCCGGAAGCTCCACGTCGCCTCAGCTCGTGCTGCTCGTGCGCGATCCGGCGGCGGGCTGGAGCTCGCACATCTACGGGCGCGTCAGCGACGACCACACGCGCGCGATCGTGATGCTCGACGACCAGAACATGCGCGTCCACGTCTTCGCGACGGCTCCCACAGCGGGCGGCACCATCTACCACAAGTCCGCACCGATCTCGGCCATCTCGTTCCCGACCGGCCGCGGCACGGTGTTCATTCGCGATCCCAGCGTCGCGAACATGAACAACGCCACCTCGACCAAGCAGAACGTCAACAGCGCCACGGGCCTCGTCGTCGTCGCGAGCAACGAGTCGGCGAGCGGCTACTACTGGCACAACTACGTCCCGCTCGGGCCGTAGATGAGCTCGAACGGATCCAACGGAGCGGCGACCGCCCTGACTCACCAGGACGTCTCGGTGGTCGTCTGCGCGTACACCGAGCAGCGCCGGAGCGAGCTGGCTGCGGCCGTCGAATCGCTGCGGCGACAGCTAGCCGAGCCGCTCGAGGTCGTCGTGGTGGTCGACCACAATCCGCGGCTCCTCGAGGAGGTGCGCCTGTGGATGCCGGATGTGGTGGCGGTGGAGAACACGGGCGCCCGCGGCCTGTCCGGCGCACGGAACGCGGGCGTACAGGCGGCCCGGGGCGAGGTGATCGCTTTCCTGGACGACGACGCGGTCGCGGCGCCCGACTGGCTGCAGCTGCTGCTCGCCGGCTACGAGGACCGTCAGGTCATCGGCGTGGGTGGCTCGATCGACCCGATCTGGCTGTCGGGGAAGCCGAAGGTATTCCCGTCCGAGTTCGACTGGGTGGTCGGCGGCACCTACCACCAGGGTGCGAGCCCTGAGGCCAGGCCGGTACGCAACCTCCAGGGCGGCAACATGTCCTTTCGCCGGGGGGTCTTCGACGCGGTGGGCGGTTTCTTCGCCGGCGTCGGCCGCATCGGCGCCTACCCGCCTGCCGGCTGTGAGGAGACGGACTTCTGCATCCGTGTCCGCCGCCGCTGGCCGGAGAGCGTGCTCCTCTACGAGCCGCGGGCGCGCGTCCGTCACCGGGTGCCGAGGAACCGGACGAGCTGGGCGTACTTCCGCTCCCGCTGTTACGCAGAAGGCGTCTCGAAGGCCCTCATCGCCGCGCGCGCCGGAACCGACGACGGCCTCTCGGCCGAGCGGGCTTACGTGCGCCGCATGCTGCCTCGCGGTGTCGCGAGAGGAATCGCCGACACGGTGCTGCGGCGTGACCTGAGCGGCGCGGGGCGCGCGGCGGCCATCGTCGCCGGGCTCTCGATCACGACGGCCGGCTACGCGGTCGGCGCGGCCTCGGCGACACTTGTCTCACGGCGGGGACGGGCGCGGCAATGAGCCGGAGCGCATTCGATCCGGTGCGCATGGTCGAGGCCGAGCTGAGCCGGCCCCTCACAGCCGTCCGCCCTGCCGCCGCCCCGCACACCGGGCGCACCTACACGCGGGCCCTCTGCGTAGTGCGCCTGCACGGCGCACCGCTCGGCCTCGTGCCGCTCGAGCTGGGCGAGCAGGGCCTCGGCCCGGCGGCCGTGGGACACGAGGTCTGGCGAGCACTGAACGCCGAGATCAACGCCCACCTGCTCGCCGACGGCCTGCCCGCCGCGGACTCGCTCGGGCCCTGCGGCCTCGGCAATTCGGCGATTCCGACGTGCCTTCAAGAACGCGCAGCGCTGCTGGCAAACGCGCCCGAATTGAGCGTGGTCGTGCCGACGCGCGATAGACCCGGTCCGCTCAGCGCGTGCCTGCGCTCGCTCCTCGCCGCCGACTACCCCCGTCGGTTCGAGATCGTCATCGTGGACAACGCGCCGGCTTCGTCCAGCACGTACGACCTGGTCAGCTTGCTGAGGAGCGACCGGGCCCAGGTTCGCTACGTGCGTGAAGACCGGCGGGGACCGTCCTGGGCACGCAACCGCGGGCTGCAGGAGGCCCGCGCCGAGCTAGTCGTCTTCGTCGACGACGACACCGTCGTGGATCCCGGCCTGCTCACCGCGATCGTGGCCGCCTTTCGCGCCGCGGACGACGTGGGCGCCGTCACGGGTCTGATCCTTCCCGCTGAGCTCGAGACCCCCGCGCAGCTGCTGACCGAAGAGTTCGGCGGCTACGACCGGGGCTTCGATCTGCGCGTCTACGACACCGGGCCCCACCGGCCCGCCGATCCTCTCTACCCCTTCACGGCCGGTCGCTTCGGCTCAGGTGCGTGCATGGCCTTCCGCGCCTCGCTTCTGTGCGAGCTGGGCGGATTCGATCCCGCGCTCGGCTCGGGCGGCCGGCCGTGCGGCGGCGAGGAGCTGGCCGCATTCGTCCAGGTCGTGCGGCGTGGGCACCGTCTGGTCTACACGCCGCACGCGATCGTCCACCACGCGCATCACCGCGATTACGACCGCTTGCGCCGCCAGGTGCACGGGTACGGCGTCGGCCTAGGCGCCTACCTCTCACGCTGCGTGGCCCACGAGCCCGGGCTGGTGCTCGAGTTCGGGCGCCGGCTGCCATGCGCGCTGTGGTACCTGCTCGCCCCGGGGTCGGCGAAGAACGAGCGCAAGAGCAGCGGCTACCCGAGGGAGCTCACCGTGACCGAGCTGAGGGGCCTCCTCGGGGGGCCGCTCGCCTACATCCGCGGGCGCGCGTCGGCGCGCGAGCTGGGAGCCGCATGACGCCCGTCGTGCCCATCCTCATGTATCACGGCGTGTCCGAGCACATCCCGCTCCGCTATCGGCGGTTCGTCCTGACGCCGGCCGCGTTCGCCGCACAGCTCGCTTACCTCGCACGCAACGGCTACACGCCTCTGACCGTCGGCGAGTTCGCTGCGGTGCTGGACAGCGACGGAGACGGTCTCCCCGAGCGCCCCGTCGTCCTCACCTTCGACGACGGGCTGGCCGACTTCTACTCCGGAGCGCTGCCGGCCCTCGCGCGGTACGAGGTCGGGGCCACCCTCTACGTCGTCACCGGCCACGTGGGAGGCACGAGCAGCTGGGAGCGCCGCCCCGAAGGGAGGCGGCGGATGCTGACGTGGCAGCAGGTCAGGGCGCTCGACGCCGCAGGCATCGAGTGTGGCGCGCACACGTGCACCCACCCCGAGCTCGACATGCTGACGCTCGCCCAGGCGCGTGCCGAGATCCGCAAGAGCAAGCGCGTTCTCGAGGATCAGCTCTGGCACGAGGTCACGACCTTCGCCTACCCGTACGGCTGGTTCGACGCGACGACGCGCGGACTAGTTCGGGATGCGGGCTTCACATCGGCCTGCGCCGTCAAGAACGCACTCAGCTCCACAGCAGACGATCGGTTCGCACTCGCCCGCGTCACCATCACCGCAGATACCGATCTGACGGCCTTCGGGCGCATCGTGAGCGGTCGCTGCGGCCTCCGCACCGCGCCGTGTGACGACCTTCTGCGAACACGGCTCTTCCGGGTGGCGAGGCGCTGGCGCGCCGCTGCCCGGCCGTACGACGCGGCCGAGGTGGTCGCGTGACGAACGCCGCCACACGGCGGCCTGGCGCGGCGGGAACTGCGGCGCCCGCCGCGCCAGCTCCCCGAGGCCTCCTGCGAACCGCGTTCGTCGCACTCGAGCGCGCGCGCGTGACCTGGTGCGTGTTGCGCGGGGAGCAGCAGCTCGGAGAGCACACCGGCGATGTCGACCTGCTGGTCTCGGCAACTGACTTCGAGCGCACGCGCGCTGTGCTGGCCCGCGTGGGCTTCGCACGCCTGCCCGGCTTCGGCCGAGGGTCCCACGCCTTCTTCCTCGGCTACGACGCGGCCCTGGATACGTGGGTCGAGCTCGACATCGTCTCCGAGCTCTCGTACGGCCCGCTCTTCGCGCTCGAGACGCGAGCCGCAGACGGATGCCTTGCGAGGCGAAGGCAAGCAGGCCTTGTACACACGCTCGATCCGGACGACGCGTTCTGGACGCTGCTCTTGCATTGCCTGCTGGACAAGCGGGCCTTTCCGCCTCGTCACGCCGCCCGGCTGCACGAGCTTGCCTGCGGCGCTCGGCCGGACGGCCCGCTCGGGCGCATCCTGGCCGAGGTCTGCCCGCCGGGCTCGACTCCCACACGCCTGCTCGAGGCGGCGCGCCACGAGGACTGGGGCGTCCTCTCTGGGCTCGGTCCTGCTCTGACGCGAGCCTGGTTGCGCCGCCACCCGCTGGGGGCCGCACGCCGGCTGCTCGGCCGCCGCCTCGCGCGGCTGGCCGAGAAGC
>DAITAO010000134.1:0-5151 GCA_036824245.1 Gaiellaceae bacterium
GGCCACAGCGCCGCGCCCGCCGGCGCCTCTCGCCGGCGCCATGGCTGGTGCCTGTGACGCCGGACGTGCGGCGTCGCATGGCCGTGATCGCCCGCGAATGGCAGCGCGTCGATCCGCGGTTCCTCGACGAGGACGAACAGCGCTACTGGGCCACCATCGCCGGGCGCCAGGTGCGGTTCGAGGACCGCGGGGAGTTCGTCAAGAAGCTCACGGACAGCCGCTCCTCAAAGGCGTGCCTCGAGCAGTTCCTGTTCACGTGCGCAGCCGAGAACCCCAACCGGCGGCTGCGCATGACGGCGCTCGCCGACCGTCTCTCGATGGGCATCGAACGCGAGAGCTTCGACGACCTCGTCACCATCGTGACCCAGGCGCCCACCTGGGAGAAGGACCGGCTGCCCGGCATCCGCACGCTGCTGCGCGCGCTCGGCGAGGGCAAGGTGGACGCGCCGGAGCAGATCCTCGCGCGCTGGACATGGAAGCTCGCGCGGGCCACGCGCAAGGCCCAGGACCGGCGGGCAAGCGCCGAGTTCCCGGAGGCCAAGCGGCTGCTCGGCGCGCTCGCCAACTCCCGCGGGCACCGCCACGAGGAGAACGCGGCAAAGCTCGTCAACGCGGCGCTGGAGCTGCCGCTGCACGTCGGCGCCGCGCTGCTTGCCTCCGCAGAGGGCTACACCCCACGGGCGACCAAGCTCATCGAAGCGGCACGGGAACGCCTCGCCCCGCTGCCGGACGTGGCACTCGCATTGGGCGAGAACCTGCCGGCGCCGAAGGCCCGACCGTCCCGCTCGCGGCGCCGACGCAGGCGCAAGCGCGGTGCGCAGTCGCAGCCCCAGCCGCAGGCGGCCCAGCAGGCGCCCGCGGAAGGCGACGACAAGAAGCAAGACGAACCGGCCGACGGCGGGGACCGCCCAGCCGCCGACGCCGAAGCCGCCTAGCCGCCGCTACTGCTGGGTCGCGGCGTCTGGCTCGTCGTCGTCGCGCTCGCGCAGATAGCGCGTCAGCTCGGCGGCGAGCGCATCGCCTGTGGGAAGCTCGGACGGGTCGATCGTGTCGCTGCGCTGCTCGAGCTCCTCGACATAGCCGGCCGTCTCCTCGTCGGCCGCCACGGCCTCGGAAACCTGCTCGACGTAGCCGTGGGCCGCCTTGCGCAGCTCCGCGACGTCGATATGGCCGCCCAGGAGCGTCGCGAGCCGCTCGCAGAGCGCCTGCGCGGCCCGCGGGCTGGGCGTCAGCTGGACGTAGTGCGGCACGGCAGCCCACAGGCTCACCGACGGCAGCTCCGCCTGCCGGCACGCGTCGTGCAGCACGCCGACGATGCCGGTCGGCCCTTCGTAGCGGGACGTGGTGAGCCCGAGACTCTCCACGAGCTCTGCATCCGAGGCGCTGCCCGTGACAGGACTGGGGCGGGTGTGGGGGACGTCGGCAAGAAGGGCTCCGAGCGTGACGACGAGCTCGACGCCGAGCTCCTTCGCGAAGTCGACGACGTGGTTGCAGAAGGTGCGCCAGCGCAGGTTCGGCTCGATGCCGAGCAGCAGGATCACGTCGCGGCCCAACTCGCCGGGGCGGGCGAAGTAGAACGCGTTCTCGGGCCACTCGACGCGACGGGTCACCCCTTCCTCCAGCGAGACGACCGGGCGCGTGGCCTGGAAGTCGAAGTAGTCCTCCGGATCGAGCTCTGCAAAACGCTCCGCCTGCCAGAGGCGGGCGAGATAGCCACCCGCCAGCGAGGCCCCCTGGCCACCGTCGTTCCAGCCACGGAACGCCGCCACGAGCACGGGGCTCTTCAGACGTGGGCGGTGGGCGACGCGCAGCTCGCTGGGCACGCTGGCAGTCTACGTAGAGACCTGCGCAGCGGCCTCCGGCGGACGCCACAGGAGCGTGACGAAAGCGACCGTGACGGCCCACACCCCTGCGGCAAGCGCCACGTGCACGAGTACGAGCCCCCAGGGCAGCTCCAGCCGGTACTGCAGCTCGCCCACCGCCATCTGCACCAGCACCACCGCGAGCACACCGAGCCCCGCGCGGAAGAGCCGCGGATAGCTCGTGCGCCGGGCGGCCAGGTATCCGAGCAGGAAGAGCAGCGCGCAGCCGAAGACTGCCGTCACGCGGACGTGTACCCAGACGGCGTCCTCGACCGTGCCGATACGGCGCACGTCGGCGTTGTCGCCGGGGTGTGGGCCCGCGGCGGTGGCGAAGGCGCCGCTCACGACGAGCACGAGCGCCGCGCCGGCGAGCACGAGCCCGAGACGCTGCAGAGCGACCGGCACGCGCGCGGCCCCGCCACTGCGCCAAGGTGCGAGGACGAGCACGACCGCGCCTGCAAGCACGACCAGGGCGAGCAGGAAGTGGGACATGACGAGGAGCGGATGCAGTCCCGAGGTGATGGTGAGCAGGCCGAGCGGCGCCTGCGCCACCGTACCCGCGGCTATGCCGAGAGCGAGCAGCACCGCCCAGCGCGGCAGGCTCCGCACGCGCGTCGCGAGCACTCCGGTGGCCAGAGCGAGCGAGATGGGCACCACTCCGAAGACGCGGTTGCCGAACTCGACGGTGCCGTGGAAGTTCTCCTCGGGGAAGAAGTTCCGCTCCTCGCATCCCGGCCAGCTCTCGCAGCCCAGGCCGGAGGAGGTGAGTCGCACGAGCGCCCCTGTGATCACGATCAAGTAGAGCGAAAGAGCCGTCGCCGCGGTCAGCTTGCGGAATGCGCCCTGAGACAGCTCGAAACGGCGCACCCGACCCAGTCGCTCGGCACGTGCCTCCACCGCAGGCGAGTCTAGAGACGCGCTCAACTCAACCGGGCCCTTCCAGGACGATCTCGCCGCCCGCGACCACAAGCACCGGCTCGGCGAGAGCGCCGTAGTCGCTGCGCACGTCCCCCCGGACAGCAAAGAGGTCGGCGGGCGCTCGTGGGGCAAGCGTCCCCAGCGGTGCCATCCCGAGGTAGCGCCCTGCTTGCGACGTGGCGGTACGCAGCACGCCCGTCAGCGTCATGCCCGCGTCGATCATGAAGCGCAACTCGGTCGGGTCGATCGCCGGCAGATCCAGCCTCGTCCAGTCGCTCCCGTACAGGAGCTGTCCACCGGCGGCAAGGAACGCGCGCGTGTTCGGCGCGCCGTACGCGCAGAAGTCGGCGACGACGCGCAGCGTTCCCACCACGGGGACGCCGCGCGCGGCCACGGCGCGCATCAACCCCGCGAGCGGCTGGCGGCAGGGCATGTGGGCCAGCTCGTCCACGCCCCCGGCGAGCGCGACGCGCGTGCCCTGCCCGTCGGTGACGTGAGCGGTGACGAGCAGGTCGTGCCGGTGCGCCGCGTCGACGATCGCCCGCACCTCCGCCACGTCGAGCAGCGGCCAGTCGCCGTTGACGCCCGAGTCGAGCGCGATCTTGATCACGGCGGCACCGTCGCGCGCGAGCGCTTCGGTCTCCACGCGAGCCTGGTGCACGCCTTTCACCTGCAGCGCGATGCGCGGCCCGAAGACAGGCACCGGGTAGCCGTCGCGAGTGGTGATGATCGGCCCCGCCGGCAGGACACGCAGGCGCCCGGTCTTGCCGTTTCGGGCCACGTCGATGAAGTACCGGGAGTTGCCCAGGTCGCGCACCGTCGTCACGCCGCCGCGGACGAGCGCGTAGTTGCCGGCAGTGTGCACATGCAGGTCGATGAAGCCCGGCAGGATGGTTGCGTCGCCGAGGTCGATCGTCCGCTTTGCATCGTCATCCACGGCGATACCGACGGTCTCGATCCGCCCGTCGCGGATGAGCACCGCTGCATCGCGCACGAACCCGCTGCCGTCGAAAAGCAGGTCGGCCCGTACCAGGAGGTCGTCATCGGGCGAGCCGCCCAGTGCGCAGCCCGCCGCGGCGAGTACCAGCGCGGTGGCGGCGAGCAGCCGCCTCACTCGACGCGGACGCCTGAGCCCTGCTCCACGCGGCCGATGCGGCGGAGCCAGAGCCCAGCGGCTGCGAATGCCGCCTCCAGCCGTTGCGCACGGTCCGCGGGCAGTGAGACGAGCAAGCCGCCTGCAGTCTGCGGGTCGTAACCCACAGCGGCGAGATCGCCCGGCAGCCCGTCGAGCTCGACATGCGCGCCGGCGAACTCGCGGTTACGCCGATCTCCCCCGGTGCGCTCGCCGGCGTGCGCGACCGCCAGCGCGGACTCGAGCGCCGGAAGCAGTCCGGCTTCGAGCACTAGTCGCACGTTGCTGCGGGCCGCTACCTCGTAGGCATGCCCGAACAGTCCGAACCCGGTGACGTCGGTGGCCGCGTTCGGAGACGCGTCGCGCAGGCAGTCGGCGGCGGGGCCGTTGAGTGCACGCATCAGCTCTACCGCCTCGGCCAGAGCAGCCTCGCCGACGAGGCCGCGCTTGGCGCCGTGCACGACGAGGCCGGTGCCGAGGGGCTTCGTGAGGAACAGGAGGTCATCGGGGCGCGCTCCTGCCTTCGTCCAGACCGCCTGTGGGTTCACAGTGCCGACGACCGCAAGCCCGTACTTGGGCTCGTCGTCACGCAGTGTGTGGCCGCCGGCGAGCACGGCACCGGCCTCGCGCACCTTCTCGCCGGCCGCGGCCAGGATGGCCGCCACGGCCTCGGTCGGCAACTGCTCGGGAAAGGCCGCCACCGAAAGCGCCAGCAGCGGGGTGCCACCCATGGCGAAGACGTCGTTGAGGGCGTTCGCGGCCGCGATGGCGCCGAAATCGGCGGGGTCGTCGACGATCGGCGGGAAGAAGTCGACGGTCACGACAAGTGCCCGGTCGTCGTCGAGTCCGTACACCGCCGCGTCGTCGGAAGGCGCCAGGCCCACGAGCAGCGCCTCTGCGTCAGGCGGCACGAGCCCGGCGAGGAGCTCCTCGAGGCGGGCCGCCGCGTACTTGGCTGCGCATCCGCCGCAGGCCGTGTAGTCCGTGAGCTTCACGGAGCCGGAACCGGTTTCCACAGCGGCGTTCGCCCGCGCCACGCGGCCACTGTACCGCCGGCACTGATTCGGCACGCCCGCGTGACGGACCCGCCACTGCTTCTCCGCTACCGTGAATTCAGGGGCGCTCGCGTCCCCCAGGGGGCGAGTGAGTCGCGCCGGGAGGTGCGACCCACCCGGCGCCTGGACCCTGCTAAGCCCCCTTCTCGATCGGCACGTCGACGAGGTTGCCCCACTCGGTCCA
>DAITAO010000016.1:0-49033 GCA_036824245.1 Gaiellaceae bacterium
CGTGCGCCGCACGCCGCGGCCCGAGGCCGCCCTGGCCACCTCGGAGCTCGGCTGACGGAAGGCGAACGCCCGCGGGGCTAGAATCCGCACGATGAGTGCGACGAACGATCTCGAGCCGCTCAGTACCGATGCCGAGCCTGCCACGCATCCGGCGGCAGCGCGGCCGCACGCTGCCCGAGCGCGAGCCGCGCCGCCCGCCGCCCGCTGAGGTCGAGGCCCGCGGCCTCACCTGGGTCCACCTCGACAATCCGGACGAAGAGGCTGCAACTGCGCTTGCCGAACGGTTCGGCTGGCACGCCCTCGACGTCGAGGATGTGCTCTCCAAGCGGCAGCGCCCGAAGGTCGACGAGTACCCCGACTACCTGTTCGTCGTCCTCCACTTCCCGTTCTACGACAAGAACGTCCAGCGGCTGAACGCCGCCGAGCTCGACGCCTTCCTCGGCCCCGACTACCTCGTCACGCTGCCCAACGTCGAGCTGCTCCCGGTCACGCGCCTCTTCACCCGCTGCCGAGACGTCGAGGAGCTGCGCGAGGACCTGTTTGCCAAGGGTTCTGGCCGGCTGTTCTACGAGGTGCTCGACGACCTCTTCGACTACTGCTTCCCGATCCTGGACAAGATCGGCCACAAGCTGGACTCGGTCGAGGACGAGATGTTCGAGGAGCGCGCCGAGGAGATCGTCCGCGACATCTCCAACGTCAAGCAGGAGATCATCTCCTACCGCAAGATCATCAAGCCGCAGCGCGCCACGCTGCGGGTGCTGGAGCGCCATGTCGTGCGCTTCCTGCCCGAGTCGCTCGAGCTCTATTTCGACGACATCGTCGACGCCGCGGAGCGCATCTGGGACCTGCTGGACAACTACAAGGAGGTCGTGGAGGCGCTCGAAGACACGAACGAGTCCGTGATCTCGCACCGCCAGAACGACGTGCTGCGCGTGCTGACCGTCTTCAGCGCCGTGCTGCTCCCCGTCACCTTCCTGGCGAGCGTCTTCGGCATGAATGTCCTCTATCCCGGCGAGGGAACCGTGGAGGCGTTCTGGGTCATCATCGCGGCGATGGCAATCATCATCGGCGGCCTGGTGACGTTCTTCAGGCTCAAGCGCTGGATATAACCGCTCGAAGTCCGGCCTCGGCTTCGCCGAGGCCATGACGACTTCGAGCCGGTTGCGCCAATGGAGGGCGTTGAGCCGACGCCGGCAAAGCCGGCATCGGCGGCGCCATGACGCCGCTCGGGTAGAAATCGCCTTCGTGTCTCCGAAGCAGCTCTGGGCGCCCTGGCGGCTCGAGTACATCGTGAGCGCCGACGAGGACAGAGGATGCTTCTTCTGCGCGGCTCTGGAGGGCGATGACGAACACGGTCTCGTCGTGCGCCGCGGCGACCTCGCGTTCGTGTTGCTCAACAGGTTCCCCTACTCCTCCGGACACCTCATGGTCGCCCCCGTGCGCCACGAGGGCGATCTGGCAGCGCTCACCGACGACGAATCGCTGCAGATCCACCGGCTGGCCGTTGCCGGGCTCGCGGCGCTCGGCGATGTGTACGGCCCCGACGGCTTCAACCTCGGCTGGAATGTCGGCCGCGTGGCGGGTGCGGGCGTGCTCGATCACGTGCACCTCCACGTGGTGCCGCGCTGGGCCGGCGACACGAACTTCATGCCGGTGCTCGCCGATGTGAAGGTGCTGCCCGAGCACCTCGCCGAGACGCGAAGACGCCTGGCTGCGGCCTGGCCCGATGCCTAGATCCGGGCACGCCGGGGATCGCGCGCGGAAGTTGAATCGGAGCGCGGGGCGGCTGCAGGGGGAGAAACGCAAGCCGCCCCGCTCGCCACCCCGAGTCAGGCCTTCTCGGGCATTCCCTAGGCTATCGCGCTGACCGAGGACTTTCCAGGCCACGTGGGGCATCCGCCTTCGTGGACATCATTCGCTTTCAGCGCGTGAGAGACGAGGTGCAGCAGCGGACCGCCCCGGTTGCGGGTGACGTGCTCGGTGAGATGACCGAGGAACGAGCCGCGCTTGCCGAGCGTGAGCGACGCCTGGCGGCGCTCGAGGAGCAGCTCGAGGAGCGGCAGGCGCGGACCGAGGCGGCGCGCCGGAGCCTCGAAGAGGCCGAGCGGGCTCGCCGGGCGGCGAGCGCGGAGCTGGAGCGCCGCGTGGTGGCCGTCGCCGCCCATGAGCGCAAGCTCGAAGACGCGATCCGCGAGCGCGCCGAGGCCGACGCCGATCTCGACGGTTTGCGTGCTGAGCTCACAGAGCGCCAGGAGAAGATCGACGAACGCGAGCAGGCGCTGCGTGCGCGGGATGAGGAGCTCACGGCGCGCGCGGAGTCGCTCGAGCGCGACCTCCTCGCCCATGAGCGCACGGCAGATGCGCTCGAGCGGCAGAAGCAGGTTGTCGCCGAGCGGGCCGGCGAGCTCGATCGGGCGCGCGCGGAGCTCGACGGCCGGCTGGACGAGGTGGCCGTGCGTGAGGAAGAGCTGCGCGCGGCCGCGGAGCGTGCGGAGCGCAGCCAGGCGGACACGACGGTAGCGGCGTCGGAGCTAGATGCCCGGGCGGACGAGCTCGATGAGCGCGAGCGCCGGCTTGCGCGGCAGGGCGAAGAGGCGGCGCGCCGCCTGAGCGAAGCCGAGCGCCGCACGGCCGACGCAGAGGGCACGCTCGCCGAGCTCGAAGAACGCGACGCGGCGCTCACGTCGAGCGCCTCCGACGCCGCCGCGCGCGACGCCGCGCTCGCCGACCGCGGTCGCGAGCTCGCCCGCAAGGCCGAGGCGCTCGAGGTCGAGGAGCGTGAGGCCCGCGAGGCACGGGTCGAGCTCGAGCGGGCCGCCGAAGGCATTGAGGCGCGTGCGGCCGCGGTCGCCGACCGGGAAAGCGCCGTAGCTCAGATCGAGGCAAGGCTGCACGCACGCACGCGGGAGCTGGAGGGCCGTCTCCGCGAGCGTGAGCAGGCTCTGAGGCGCCGCGCGGCGGAGGTCGAGCGCCGTGAGCAAGCCGCGACTCGTGAGAGCGACGAGCAGGCTCGCAGACGGGTTGAGGTCGACGATCGAGCGAGAGAGGTCGAGCGGCGTGAGTCGCTCGTCGCGGAGCTCGAGGCGCGTGAGGCCGCGGTCCGAAACCAGGAGCGCCGCCTCGCCCACGTCGAAAGACGTGAGCGTGCCCTGGCGGAACGCGAGAGATCGCTCGGGCGCAGGCTCCAGGACGTGGATTCCCGCTCGCAGCAGCTCGTCACCGTGGTTCGAGGCCAGGCCAAGGCCGCGGTGGGGCTCGACGCCAGGGCCGCGGACGTCGCACGCCGGGAAGCGGCCGTCGCCGCGCGCGAGGCCGAGCTGTCGGCGCTCTGGGAGGGCGCAGAGCTGAGCGCGGTCGAGCGGGCCCAGTCAGCGATTGCCGAGCGCATCTCCGCGCTCGATGCGCGGGAGGACGAGGTGGCACGACGGGAGGCCAAGCTGAAGCGCGGCGGTCGCGCGGCTCCTGCACGCGACGATTCGGGTACAGCGCCCCCCGACCCACCGGTCGAGCTGCCGCCGCCTCGCCCGCGGCCGATTACTGCCGCGCCGCCCGAGCGGAATCTGCCGGTGCTCGAGGCTCTGGTTGCGGAACACGGCCACTCCTTCCCCGCTCGCCTGGACGAGTGGCAGGCGTACCTCCATCACCTCCGCTCCTATGCCGATGCTGCAGGCGTGCTCCCGGAGACCTTCGAGGTGCTCGTGACGGAGGCGTTCGCCGAGCTGCTGGCCCCGAACGGGGCCGGTGGCATTCAGGCGGCGCCGGGCAGCTCGACGACGAAGGTCGAGCCCCCGCCGGCGCGCTCCTCGATCCAGATGCGACCGCCCATGCGGTCGACCAGCTCGCGGCAGATGTAGAGCCCGAGGCCGCTTCCGCCCACCCCTTCGGCAAGCTCTGGGTCGAGGCGGAAGAACTTGTCGAAGATGCGCTCCCGCTCGGCAGGCGGGATGCCTGGGCCACGGTCGGACACGGAGAAGCGGACAACGCCGTCGGCCGCCGACTGCACCCGCAGCTCGACCGGCGCCGGTCCCGGCGCGTACTTCACGGCGTTGTCGAGCAGGTTCGCAAGCACCTGAAGCATGCGCGTGCGGTCGACCGTGACCGGCGGTGTCTCGTCGGCAACCACGGTCTCGATGTGTGCGGACGTGGAGAGCCGCAGTCGGGCTGTGCTCACGGCCGCTGCGGCCAGCTCTCGAGGCTCGCAGCGCTCCAGCGTGAGGCTGAGCGCCTGCGTCTCGAGCTGTCCTGCCGAGAGGATGTCCTCCACGATGCGGCTCAGCCGCTCGGCCTCGGCAGAGATGATGTCGAGCAGCGCCGAGCGCTGCTCCTCGTCGAAGCGCACGTCGTCCCGCTGCAGCGTCATCGCGGCGCCGTAGACACCCGCGAGCGGTGTGCGCAGCTCGTGCGAGACGGTGGACACGAAGTCGTTCTTGAGCTTCTCGACGGCACGTTCCTCGGTCAGATCTCGGAACGCGTAGACGGTCCCGGAGTGAAAGCGCACGCCGAGGATCGACAGCCACGCCTCGCGATCCGGCAGCTCGAGGGGCAGCATGTCGCCCGGGGCCGGCTGGCCTGGTCCCGCAGCGAGCGGTACCTGGGGCTCGATCGCGGCCCAGCCGGGAATGGCCTCCAGGGCCGGGCGGCCGACCAGATCGCGCGCCCGGAGCCCTGTGATCGTCTCGGCCGCCGCGTTCCAGAGGCGCACCACTCCCTCGGCGTCGACGAGCAGCACCCCGTCGCCCACGAAGGCGAGCGCCTGTGCCTGGTCGGCCCGCTCGGCCGCCTCGCCGTAGAGCCGCGCGTTGTCCACGGCCACGGCGGCGCGCCGGGCGAGCTCCTCGGCGAGCTCGAGGTCGGCGCGGTCGTAGATCCGGCCCGACTCCGCGGTCGCGAGTGTCAGCACTCCGAGCGTGCGGCCGCGGGCCACCAGCGGAACGAGGATGTTCGAGCACAGCTCGAGCCCGCGGAGGATCTCGCGCTGCCGGTCGTCCGGCGCGATGGCGTCGAGCCAGTCCACGGAGACGTGCTCGATCAGCTCGGGGCTGGCAGTACGAAGCACCTTCGAGGTGCCTTCCTCCCGTTCCAGCTGTGTCGGGTAGCTCCGCTCGAGCTCGACGGCGTGCTGCGACTTCGCGGGGTCCGCGCAGACCACGGTCACGCGCCTGATCGATTCGTCGTCGCTCACGAGGTCGACGACGCACCAATCTGCGAGCTCGGGCACCGCCAGTCGCGCCACGCTGGCCAGAGTCGTCTCGTAGTCGAGGGAGGAGGCCAGCACCGTGCTCGCCTCGACGAGGAAGCGCTGCGAGGCCTCGCGCCGCCGCTCGGCGGTGATGTCGCGGAAGAACCACACGCGGCCCTGGTACGTGCCGTCATCGCCGCGCACCGGCGCGCTGTAGCGCTCGAAGAAGCGGCCGTCCTTCAGCGCGATCTCGTCGCGGCTGCGCTCGTGCGGATGCTCGTAGAGGTAGGAGACCCGGTCGAGGAACTCCTGTGGATCGACGAGCTTGTCCCGCACCGAGGCGAGCGCGGCCTCGTCGGAGCCGCTCTCGATGACCTCGTCCGGAATCTCCCACATCTCGGCGAAGCGGCGGTTGGTGAGGATCATCCGGCCGTCCGCGGAGACGACGAGCACGCCGTCGATGAACGCCTCGGTCTGCGCCTCCAGGAGCGCGCGCTGCAGGCGCGCATCGAGCTCGGCGAGGCCTTCGGCGAAACTGGCCGCGCCGTTGCCGGCGGCGTCAGCGGGACGGGACTCTGAATCGTGGGTTGCCACAACTCCGATCCTTTGGCGCCGACAGGTTGTCTTTCACGCTTACGGCGGCACACGGCCTTCGCGAAGCGGACGACGGGCTCGAGCCCGCGACCCTCAGCTTGGGAACATGCGCCGCCGCCTGACGGACGCTGTCGGCTAGTTACAACTGCTGGTCTGAATCATCGCAGGAAAGCGGCGAAAGTTCGCCTTCGCGACCTCGCCGCCACCGCGCGCCCACGACGCCGAGCGCGGCGATCAGAGGGGCAATGCCTCGGTGCTCCCTCGGCCCTGGGGAGGACGAGCTCGAAGAGCTCGGGCTCGCGCGGGACGAAGCCCGCGCGTCGGTAGAGGCTTTGGGCCGGCCGGTTGTCCTCCTCGACGGCCACGCGAAGGATCGGCGCCCGCTCCGCGATCCCGTAGCCCTCCGCATAGGCGAGCAGGCGGCGCCCGATGCCGCGCCGCTCGTGGCCGGGCCCGACGAACAGCTGGTCCGAGTATGCCACCGGTAGACCCGCGGTAAAGGCTCAGGTCGCCGGCAACTCTCCTGGCCGGCGGTAGGCGACGCCTTTCCCCTTGGCGAGTGCCTCGAGCGTCTCTTCCACGGTCATCAGCACCGTCGTCTCGACCGAGGCTAGGGCGCCGCCGGCCGCGATAGCAAGCACGGCCCCGGCCATCGACACGTTGTCAGGCGCCTCGAAGATCGCGTAGCCGTCGTATTCGCCGAAGCCATACCAAAAGCCGTGTAGGGCGCCGCCTACATGTTCGATGTACGCGCGCGCTGCATCGCGGCGATCCTCAGGGTTCTCGATTAGCTTCGACCATGTCTCAGGCGTGTAGCTGAAGCGCATGAGATAGACAGCCATGGAACCTCCCGATTTGAGTGTGAGAGCCTCACGCCACTCTCGGGGCGGTTGGCACCTCGACCCACGCTGCTCAGCCCGTGTGGCAGCACGCCGGATGGTTTCACATCAAGCCTTAGGCGAGGACGACCGCGCCGGCAGTGCAACCGGAAGGGTTCGTCGAGTCTTGAGAACGCGAGGGACGCTGAGCGCCTTCCTGTGAAGCGGACGACGGGGTTCGAACCCGCGACCCTCAGCTTGGGAAGCTGATGCTCTACCAACTGAGCTACGTCCGCGTGCAGCTGAGAATAGCGCAGCTTTGAGCGTCATCGGCCAGGCCCGACGGGCCCTGGCCCACCCAGAAAAAATGGAGGCCCGCTAGCGCGGGCCTCCATCCTGTTCGGTTGCGCGCGAAGGCCTCGCTAGGCGAGCACCTTGACGCGCGCGGTCTTCACCGCTGCCGGCAGCTTGAGCTTCGGCACGCGCACGACGCGGTTCGTCTGAACCTTGCGCACGACCTTGCCGATCACTCTGCCGTTCGGGCCGACCAGCGTGACGCGGACGCGAGCAGTCTTGGCTGCGCTGTTCACGCGGACGACCAGGTAGCGGTCACCCTTCTTGGCGAAGGGCTTCTTCTGGATGCGAGCGAAGGCCAGCGACGCCTTCTTCGGCTTCGCCTGAGGCTTCTTGGCCTTCTGGATGATGCTCTTCACCTGCGCGGTGGTCATGCCGGGCGTGAGCGAGCCGGGATCGACCCCGTTCGCCGCAGCGCCGCCGCCCACCTGCGTACCGCCGCCCGCACCGGGCGGACAGCCGAAGGTGAAGGTCTCGAAGCGGATCAAGCCCTCTTCGACGAACTCGGCGATGACATTGCCCTGCAGGCACTTGCCGAACACCTCGACGGACGCCTCGCCCTCGTCATTGGTGATGACGCAGAGCCGGTGCAGGCCGTCCTCGAAGCTGGGAGCCCCGAGCGGGAACTCGCGCAGCCCTTCGCCGTTCGTCACGAAGCAGACCGGCTCGCCCACGAACGGGGTACCGTCGATGTCGATGGCCGTCGCCGTGCAGATGAAGGCGAGGCTGTTCTCGATCGGCGGCACCGGACCCTTCGGGACGCAGTCGATGTCCTTGTCGAACAGCGAATGGATGATCTTCGGCAGCGTGTTCGACACCTTGTCCGGATCCGTCGTCTTCTGGTACGGGTAGCGCGCGACCGCGGTGATATCGGCCGTGCCGAGCACGTCGATGCCCTGCAGGTCGCAGCCACCGTTCGCATTGACGACGATTCCGAGGTTGTCGAAGAAGAACCCGAGGCCCGGGAAGAACTTGATCTGGGCCTCGCCGTGCTCATCGGTGAAGATGACCGCTTCCTGGATGCCGGCGGGCAGCTGCCGCCAGATCGAGTCAGCGCCGATGGGTGGATCGCGGCGGAGACACTGGGTGTCGCCGCCCAGGGCATCCCGCAAAGACTGGTCGATCAGCCAGTACGGGTAGAAGCCGTCGAACGTCGAGAAGACGCCGTAGCCCGGGAAGTTGTTTCCGAGCGGCGGGCCGTCGTTGCCCGAGGCTTCCGCAACTTCCACCTGCCCGCCGACCGGCGTTGCTTCCCCGTCGGGGAAGTGCAACGCGCCCGTGGCAGGCTGGTACCGCGCGTAGTACGGCGCGTAGAAGTTGTGGTTCCTGCTGGCCGGGTCGCTGAGACACGTGTGGTCACGTGTGTACGGCTCGCACTTCAGCACGCCCGACAGGAAGCCGACTCCGCTGATGTCCGTCGGGCCGCCCGTGTTGGGCTCGATGCCCACATCGACGCGGGCCGCCGGCATCGGTACGTCGCCGTCGTCGAGCTTGCCGTCCGACAGCAGTGTCTCGTTCGCCCGCAGCGGGTCGAACGGACCGATCGTCGGCCAGTGGCTCTGGTCGCCGAACACCCGGGAGAACGTTCCGCCGAACACGAACGCATCGCCGTCGCAGTCGTCGACTGCGTCGACGGCCGCGAGCGGCCCAGGAGCACACTCGACGATGTCCACATGACCTTCAGCGGTCGTGCGGTCGTCGTGGATGTCCCACATGCGCCACGGCTCGTCACGGTAGAGCGGACGCGTATCGGCGGTGGTCGCCAGCGCCACAGCCAGCTCGTCCCAGTACGTCGAGCCGTTCGCCTCGGTCGGCAGCTTGATCGAAGGCGGCAATCCCAGCTCGACGAAGTTGTTGCCGAGAGGGAGATCGCCGGTCACCTCGACCTGGATCCGGCCCGGATCGCCGCCGGCGATGAGGTTGCCGTCGCCGAGCGGGTCTCCGAGCTCGCCGCCGCCACCGGGCTGCGACGTCTCTGAGAGCTCTTCGAGCGTGACCGAGTCGATGCCCAGCCAGCCGGCCAGGAACTGGTGCTTCAGAACCGGATTACCGGTTTCCTGGTCGCTGACGACGAGCTTGATAATCGCCAGGCCGGCCTTCAACGAGACGAAGTTGGCCTTGATGCAAGCCCAGCCGGCACGCTCGCCCGTGCCCTCGAAGAACTTCACGGTGGAGTGCTCGAGCGCCGGCGGCTGGAACGGATAGCCGCTCCAGTCCTCGACGATCCAGTCGGCATCGACGAAGGGATCGCCGTCGGCGTCGCCGTTCTGCAACACCTCGACGATCTCGTCGTTCCCCTCCAGCTGGACGCACTTCACGAGGCGCAGCTCCTCACCACGCCAGGCGAGCGACGGGATGTTCGTGTTTAGCGGATCGAACGCCTCGTCGGCTCCGTTCTGAGCGACCGCCGGCCCGGCTGACAACGCCGCGAACGTCAGCGCGGCGAGCGCGGCAATCGCGAATCGAACTCGGTTCAACTAGTACCTCCCCCTCTTGGTCGATTCTCGGTGGAACCTGTTTCGCTGGAAGTGGAGGGCCCGCCGCTGTGCGGCGAGCCCTCCGGTTCCGTTGCGCCAGGCCTCCGTTACGCGAGCACCTTGACGCGTGCCGTCTTGACCGCCTTCGGCAGCTTCAGGTTCGGAACCTTCACGACGCGGTTCGTCCGCACCGTGCGCTTGACCTTGCCGATCACACGGCCGTTCGTCGCGACCAGAGTGATCTGGACGCGGGCCGTCTTGGCGGTGCCGTTAACGCGGAGCACGATGTAGCGCTGACTCGAGCGTGCAAACGGCTTCTTCTGGATGCGGGCAAACGCAAGCGTGGCCTTCTTGGCCTTCGCCGCCTTCTTCGCGGCGGCCGCGGTTACCTGCGCCTGCTGGATCGCCTGCTGCGTCGCCTGCGTGGAGACGCCCGGGACCAGCGTGCCCGGATTGACTCCGTTCGCAGCTGCGGCACCAGCCTGCGTGCCGCCGGGGGCGCCGGGCGGGCAGCCGAACGTGAACGTCGCGAAGCGGATGATGCCCTCGTCCACGAACTCGACGATCACGTTGCCCTGGACGCACTTGCCGAAGACCTCAATCGAGGCCTGGCCCTGCGCGTTCGTGAAGACGCACAGACGATGCAGCCCTTCCACGACGCCCGGCGTGCCGAGCGGGAAGGGGCGAGCACCCTCGCCGTTCGTCATGAAGCAGACCTTCTCGTTGACGAACGGCGTACCGTCGATGTCGATGGCCGTCGCGGTGCAGATGAACGCGAGGCTGTTCTCGATCGGCGGCACCGGGCCCTTCGGAACGCAGACGACTTCCTTGCTGAACAGGTTGCCGACCGTCTTGGTGATGACGTTCGACGCCTTGTCCGGGTCGGTCGTCTTCTGGTACGGGTAGCGGGCGATCGCCTGAATGTCGGCCGTGCCGAGCACGTCGACGCCGCGCAGATCACACGCGAGGTTCAGGTTTGTGCCCACGCCCAGGTTGTCGAAGAAGAATCCGATACCCGGGTTGAAGTACGCCTGTGCCTCGCCGTGTTCGTCCGAGTAGAGGACGAGCGACTGCGGGCCCACAGGCTGGATGCGGAACTCGTCGCCGATCCGGCGGCAGTCCGTCTCCTCGCCCAGCGCTTCGCGCAGGATCTGAGCCGGCTGCCAGTAGTCGTACAGACCCGGGATCGGATCGAGACCACCGAAGCCCACGCCGCGGTAGCCCGGGAAGTTGTTGCCCACCTGCGGGCCGTCGTTCCCCGAGGCCTCGGCGGCCGGCGCGTTGGTGGCCGGCAGCCAGCGGCTGTAGTAAGGCGCGTAGTGGTTGTGGTCCTCGTCGCCGAACGGCGGCCCTGCGACATCCGGGACCGTCGTTGGGTGCGGACCCGTGTTCGACGAGCACCTGTTGTCGCGCGAGTACGGGATGCACTTGTACACCCCGATGGGCGTGCCGCTCGCGTCGTCGTAGATCACGAGCGACCCGACGCCGCTGATGTCGTCCGGTGCGCCCGAGTTGGCCGCGATCGACACGTCGACACGGGCCGACGGCATCGGCACGTCACCGTCGTCGAGCTTGCCGTCCGACAACAGCGTCTCGTCCGGCCGCAACGGGTCGAACGGGCCGAAGGTCGGATCCAGGCTCAACGGGTCGTCGTGGAAGACACGCGAGTACGCGCCGTCTCCGAGGAAGAAGCCAGCGCCGAGGCACGCGTCGACGGAGTCGACCGTCGTCTCGGGACCGAAGGGAACAGCGCATGGCGACTGATGGCCGGCGGCCGGGCTGGTGTCGATGTGCCCCTCGGCCGTCGTTCGGTCGTCGTGGATGTCCCACAACCACCATGGGTTGTCCCGGTAGTTCGGGAACGTGCTGCTGGTGGTGGCCATGGCCCTTGCGAGATCGTCCCAGTAGGTCGACCCGTCAGCCTCGGTCGGCAGGTTGATCGAGGGCGGCAGTCCCAGCTCGGTGAAGTTGTTGCCGAGCGGGAGGCTGCCGGTCACCTGGACCTGCACGCGGCCAGGGGCCCCGTTCGGGACGAACTGGCCGTCGCCGAGCGGATCACCCAGCACGCCGCCGCCACCCGGCTGCGACGTCGCCGAGACCTCGCTGATGACCGGCGTATTGAGGCCGAGCCAGCCGGCGAGGAACTGGTGCTTCAGGATCGGGTTACCGGTCTCACCATCCGCGACCACGAGCTTGATCATTGCGAGGCCGGCCTTCAGCGAGACGTAGTCCGCCTTCACGCAGCCTTCCTCAGCGTGCTCGCCGGTGCCCTGGAAGAACCTGACGGTCGACGTCTCGAGCGAGGGCGGCTGGAACGGGTAGCCGCTCCAATCCTCGACGATCCAGTCGACGTCCTGTCCTCCTGAGATGTCCTCCGAGCACTTGACGAGCCTGAGCTCTTCACCCCGCCACGCCAGATACGGCACGTTCCCCGTCTGCGGATCAAAGGCGGGGTGCGAGCCGTCGTACGCCGCTGCCGGCCCGGCCGCAAAGGCGGCCGCCGACACCGCTACGACTAGCGCGGCGAGTCCAAATCTAAAGCGCTTCACCTAGTTACCTCCCCCTTGAGAGATGACTCTCTCGATTCCTGGACACTCCGGCTTCCGGACGCCAGAGCTCTCTTTTTCGAGGTGCTTCACGACCCCTGTTTCTCAGGACCACCTCCCCTCCATCAGCGCGCGCCCTGGAGGCGCACGCGCATCCGGCCGTTCATAACACTCTCGGGGGTCTGTTTCAAGGGCGTTGACGCCCAATTCACCCGCTCAGGGCCGGGTTCTCGGACGCCTCACCCACCCCTCGAGGACGCCGGGCAGACGAGGACCCGCCGGCGGCGGGTCCTCGTCCTGCTCGATGACTGATGTCGGAGCTAGCCGAGCACCTTGACGCGAGCCGTCTTGGCGGCCTTCGGGAGCTTCAGATTCGGCACACGCACGGCCCTGTTGGTGGGCACCGTGCGTACCAGCCGTCCTCCGATCACCTTGCCCGACGCGCTGATCAACGTGACCTGGATGCGCGCCGTCCGCGCGGGGCTGTTAACGCGGACGACGAGCCGGCGGTCGCGCTTCTGGAATGACTTCACCTGGATCCGGGCGAACGCGAGCGTCGCCTTCTTCGCCTTTGCCTTCGGCTTCGCCTTGGCGCGCGCCTGAGCGAGCGCCTGCTGGGTCTGCTGGGGCGACATGCCCGGGACGAGCGTCTTCGGGTCGACGCCGAGCAGCTGCGCCGCCGAGACCTGCGTGCCGCCGCCCGCGCCGGGCGGACAGCCGAACGGGAAGGTGGCGAAGCGGATGATGCCCTCCTTCACGAACTCGACGATCACGTTGCCCTGGAGGCACTTGCCGAAGACCTCGATCGCGGCCTGTCCTTGTGCGTTCGTGATCACGCAGAGCCGGTGCAGACCTTCCTGCGTGCTCGGCGTGCCGAGTGGGAACGGGCGGGCACCCTCGCCGTTGGTCATGAAGCAGACCTTCTCGCCCGCGAACGGTGAGCCGTCGATGTCGATTGCCGTCGCGGTGCAGATGAACGCGAGGCTGTTCTCGACCGGGGGCACCGGGCCCTTCGGAACGCAAGTGACTTCCTTGCTGAACAGGTTGCCGACCGTCTTCGTAAGCACGTTCGACGGCTTGTCGGGATCGGTCGTCTTCTGCCCTGGATAGCGGGCGATCGCCTGGATGTCCGCGGTGCCGAGCACATCCACGCCTCTCAGGTCGCAGGCATTGTTGAGGTTCGTGCCCACGCCGAGGTTGTCGAAGAAGAAGCCGAGGCCCGGAAGCCACTGCACCCACGCCTCACCGTGCTCGTCGGAGTACACGACCACCGCCTGCGGGCCGAAGGGCAGCTGCCGGAAGGCCGGCTGGGCGTCCAGGCGCCGGAGGCAGTCGGTGCTGCCGCCGGCGGCCGTGCGGAGGTCGAGCTCGATCGTCCAGTAGTCGTACTCGCAGCCGGCGTCGCCGATAGGCCCACCGAGCGAGCCGTTTTCCTCCTCGATGCAGGTGAGGAAGTTCGGGTAGTTGTTGGTCGTACCCGCCGTGTCCGTTCCGGACGACGTGCCGTCGCCGTCGTTCTCCCCGCGGACCGCCGGGATGTACGCCTGGTAGTACGGGGCGTACAGGTTGTGCGGGTCGTCGTCGTCCACGAGGGCGTCCTGCCGACGCTCGTAGATCTCCCGGAAGCCGTCGCCGCTCGACCCCTTGTTTGCGTCCGTGAACGACCCGACGCCGCTGATGTCCGTCGGAGCGCCGCTGTTGGCCGCGATCGAGAAGTCCACCCGTGCGGCAGGCAGCGGCACGTCACCCGCGTCGAGCTTGCCGTCGCCGAGGAACGTCTGTTCGAAGCGCACGGGGTCGAACGGCCCTTCCGTGGCCTCTTCGTCACCGCCGCCGCCGTTGGTCAGATCGCCCCAGATACGTGAGAACTGTCCGTCGTCGCCCTGGAAGCCGGGGCAGTTGTCGACCGCGTCGATCGCAGCGTCACGCGTCGGCGTACCGGAAGGCGGCTCGGGCGGGCAGGGGCCGCCGTACGGATCGGGGAACACCGCCGCGTCCGCGTCCACGTGGCCCTCGGTCAGCAGCTGGTCGTCGTGGATGTCCCACATGCGCCACGGTGCATCGCGGTAGAACGGCCGTGGATCGCTAGTCGTGGCGAGCGCCACAGCGAGCTCGTCCCAGTAGGTCGAGCCGTCGGCCTCGGCGGGGAGCTGGATGGACGGTGGCAGGCCGAGCTCGACGAAGTTGTTGCCGAGCGGCAGGGCGCCGGTCAGGCGCGCCCTGAGGCGGTTGCCTAGGCCGCCCGGCACGTCTTCCAGACCGTCGAGCGGACTGTCGATCACCGGTTCGTTGAGGCCGAGCCAGCCGACCAGGAACTGGTGTTTGACGAGCGGATTGCCGGTCGCGGCATCCGTGATGACGAGCTTGATGATCGCGAGGCCCGCCTTGAGCGACACGAAGTTTGCCTTCACGCAGGGCGCATCACGGCGGTCGCCGCGCGCGCGGAAGAACTTCACGGTCGACTGCTCGAGCGACGGCGGCTGGAACGGGTATCCCGACCAGTCCTCGACTATCCAGTCGGCGTTGAGCGCCAGGCTTCCGTCGCCTCCTCCGCCCGTCGACTCGATGCCGTTCTCGAACGTTATATCGCACTTCACCAGGCGCACTTGCTCGCCGCGCCAGGCCAGGTACGGCACGTTTGCCGTCAGCGGATCGAAACGCGGGTGCTGTGGCCCGTCGTCGGCCAGCGCGGGCGTGGCCGCGAATGCGGAAAACGCCAGCGCCAGTACGACGCCGAGACCGAACCGAAATCGGTTCACTTCTCCCTCCCCCTTTGAGTTGTCCGACGGGGCGGCGCCGCAGTCCGCTCCTGCCGGTTGTCTAAACCGGCAGGTCTGCCGCTTCAAGAGGGCGACGTACGCGAAGTTCGCAAAGAGCGGGTTTTTAGCGGTACTCGACGCCGGTGAAGCGGGCGAGCTTCTCGAAGGCGTGGTGTGCCTCGATGCGGCGGATGGTGCCCGAGCGGGAGCGCATCACCAAGGAGTCCGTCACGGCTCCCTCGCGGGTGTAGCGCACCCCGTCCAGCAGCGCGCCGGTGGTGACGCCCGTCGCCGCCACGAAGAGATCGTCCCCGGCCACCAGATCGTCTGTGCTCAGCACGCGGTTGACGTCGTAGCCGGCGTCGACGAGCTGCTGCCGCTCGTCGTCGTCGCGCGGCCACAGGCGGCCCTGCAGTGCGCCGCCGAGCGCCTTGACCGCTGCCGCCGAGATGACTCCCTCGGGCGTTCCGCCGATGCCCATCAACAGGTCGACGCCGGTCCCAGGCCGTGCGGCCGCGATCGCCGGTGCCACGTCTCCGTCGAGGATGAGCATCACCTTCGCCCCGCACTCGCGTAAGTCCGCGATCAAGCGTTCGTGGCGCGGCCGGTCGAGCACGACAACCGCGACGTCACTCGACTTGATGCCCTTGGCTGCGGCCACGCGGCGCACGTTCTCGGCGGGCGGCGCCGAGATGTCTATGACTGCGGCAGCGTCGGCGCCGCAGGCGATCTTGTCCATGTAGACAGCTGCGCCCGGGAAGAACATCGTCCCCCGCTCGGCCAGCGCGATCACTGCGATCGCGTTCGGCTGCCCGAGCGCGGTGAGGCGCGTGCCTTCCAGTGGGTCGACGGCGACGTCGACCTCCGGGCCCTGGCCGGAGCCCACTTCCTCGCCGTTGTAGAGCATCGGCGCCTCGTCCTTCTCGCCCTCGCCGATCACCACGGCGCCGTCCATGGCCACCGTGTCGAGCATCAGCCGCATCGCGTCGACCGCGGCCTGGTCGGCGGCCTCCTTGTCGCCCCGGCCGATCCAGCGTCCTGCGGCCATGGCCGCCGCCTCCGTAACGCGGACGAGCTCGAGCGCGAGATTGCGATCCGGACGTGTGGCGACGCCGGCGAGCGGCTCTTTCGGGCCGCCTTCGGTGGCTTGCGCCATGTCGTGGATCCTAATCCTGGACGCGCCCGCGCGCGCGTACGCATTCATTCCCTCAAGCTCTGCTTACGGTTGAGGGTTGCGGCTGGCGGTCGCCTGAGCGTCCTTACATTCGCTCCGGTGCCTCGACGCCGACGAGATCGAGGCAGCGGGCCAGCACTGCACGCGTGGCATGGCAGAGCGCGAGTCGCAGCCCTTGCTGCTCCGAGCCCAGCACGCGGTGGTGGTGGTAGAAGCGGTGAAAGTCGTCGGCGACCCGGATGGCGTAGAACGGGATGCCGTGCGGCCCGCGGCGCTCCGTGGCCTCCGCGGCGACGGCCGGCAGCTCGGCGAGCCGCTTGACGAGTTCACGCTCCTCGCGCGCGAGCTCCTCCGTCCCCTCGACGGCAGGTGGGGCATCGCCGGCGTTGCGCAGGATGCCCGCGATGCGCGCATGCGCGTACTGGACGTAGTAGACCGGGTTCTTCTCGCTCTTCTCGGCAGCCATGTCGACGTCGATCTCGATCGTCTGATCGGGGCCGCGGTTCACGAGATACCAGCGCGCCGCGTCGACGCCGACCTCGTCCATGAAGTCGTCGAGGAAGACGACCTCGCCGCGCCGCTTGGACATGCTGGTCTGCTCTCCGCCGCGGGTCAGGTGGACGAACTGGTACAGCAAGATCTCTACACGAGCGGGGTCGTAGCCGAGCATGCGCGCCACCGCGGCGTACCAGTTGCGTGTGCCGTGGTGATCGGCGCCGAGCACGTAGATTGCCCGGTCGAATCGGCGCTCCAGCTTGTCGGCCAGGTAGACGATGTCCGCCGCTCGATAGGTCGGCCGGCCGCCGCGCTCGGCCGAGCGGATGATCACGTGATCCTTCTCGTCGCCGTGTTTGCTGGACGGGACCCAGATCGCGCCCTCGTGCTCGTAGGTCGGTAACCGCTCCAAGAGCTCGGGAAGCCGTTCCTCCAGCCGGCTCTGCAGCGCCCAGCTGTCGAAATGGATGCGGAAGCGCTCGAGCGTCTGCTCGATCTCGCGGAGCATCACCGGCACGGGATCACCGGGCAGCCGGGCGAGCTCCTTGACGTACTCACCGCGATAGCCGTCCTCGGGTGGCTCCTCGCCGCGGCGCACAGCCTCGACGGATGCGCGAAAGCGCTCCATCTGCGCCCCCGCGTCGTTGTAGTAGTACTCACGCTCGACCGAGTGGCCGGCGAACTCGAGCAGGCGCGCCACCGAGTCGCCGTACGCACCGTTGCGGGCGGAGGCGACCGTCACAGGGCCCGTCGGGTTCGCCGAGACGAGCTCCACCTGGATACGCTCGGGGGCGGCGACGGAGCCGCCACCCCAGTCCAGGCCGTCCGCCAACACCTCTCCGAGCGCGTCGCAGAAGAAGCTCGACGTCAACCAGAGGTTGAGGAAGCCTGGTCCTGCGACCTCGGCCCGTTCGACATACGGCAGGCCGACCGCCTGCTCGGCGAACTTCGCGGCGAGCTCACGTGGCGGCTTGCGCGCGGCGCCCGCGGCCTGGAGCGCCACATTGGTCGCGTAGTCCCCGTGCTCGGGGTTGCTGGGCCGCTCGAGCGTCACCGACAGGGCCGCAGTCTCAGAGAGCGCCGCCGCCAGGCGGTCGAGGGCCTTGGGAGGCAAGGCCTGGGGTGTGTCCACCGCGCGCGTCTCCATCGCGGGTTATCGTAGAGCCGTGGACGACGAGAGCGCCGAGCGCCAGCTGAACATCCATCTCGATCCCGACCACCTGGCCGGTGTCTACGCCAACTTTGCGAACATCACGTTCTCTGAATACGAGTTCACGATCACCTTTGCGCGCATCGACCACGAGGTGGCGGAGGGGGAGATCCCGGGCGTGGTTGTGACGAGGGTGAACATGTCGCCGCGCTTCATGCGCGAGCTGCTCTCCGCCATGGAGGACTCCTGGTCGAAATGGTCGACCAGTGAGGGCATCCGCAACCTTCCAGAGACGCCCGCCCCGGACGGCGACTGAGCCGCCGCGGGCGAGGGCGGCCGACGCGCCAGGCGGATCCCCGCGCGCCCGCCTGAGCCTTCACGATCCTGTCCTCCCAGGACATGTCGTCCCGGGGGCCGGCCGCGTGCCTCCCTCCGGTTCGAGGCTAGCCGCGAGCGGCGCACGCGTCTGCGCCAGATGCGGGTCGGATCATCCTCGGAAGGCCTCAGCGGTGGGCGGCGGCAACCTCTGTCCGCGGTCGGCGGCCCATGCTTCCGCCATTGCGATGCGGTCGACGATCGAGGGATGCGTCCGAAAGGCCGCCGTCCACCAGGCGGGCGGCTCCGGATCGGCGAGGTTCCGCACGGCCAGCCCGCGCAGCAGCTGCCGCATCGCCTCCGGATCTCCCGTCGCCTCGAGCGCCACCCAGTCTGCCTCCGCCTCGTAACGCCGCGAGACGGCGTTGACCGCCGGCGCCAAGAGGAGCTGCAGCGCCAGGACGGCGGCGATCACCACCGGAACCGCGTCGGGCCGCGTCAGCCCGCCTCGCCACCGTGCGGCGCGGTCGAGTAGAAAGAGAAGCGGCCCAACGGCGAGCAAGAACCAACCCAGGCCCTTCCAGACGTGGCGTTCGGCGACGTGGCCCAGCTCATGCGCCGCCAGGGCGCGCACCTCCGTGCGGTTGAACTCGCCTTCCAGCAGCGTGTCCCAGAGCACGATGCGCCGCGTCGGCCCGATGCCGACAACCTCCGCGTTGGCCGCCCGGGTGCGCTCCGCCGCCTTGCGCAGCCGCACCTCGACCTCGCCGACGTCCATCGAGCGCGCCAGCCGCTCGATCTCGGTCGCCAGGGCGGGGTCGTCGAGCGGCGCGAAGCGCGGTGCGAGCACGAGCGGTTGCACGAGGACGTACGCGCTACCCAGCACGGCCACCGCGGCCGCGCCCGCCAGCCACCAGCGCCGTCCGAGGTGCGCCGCCAGGAGCATCAGCGCCGCGACCGCGACGCACGCGAGCAGCGTTTCGGCCGCGAGCGTCGGCCACGGCCGCACCAGCCACTCCAGGTACCCCTCACGCGCGATGTCGAAGCGGCGCCGCCACGAGTGTGCGGCGAGGCCGAACGGGAGGCGCACCAACCAGAGGAGCAGGAGCGTGCCGAAGGCCAGCTGCACGCCACGTGCCACCGGGCCGCCACGAAGCCGGCGCACGACCGAGGGCGCGTACAGCGCGACGCAAGCCGCCGTCGCGACGTGGACGAGCGACGCAGCCAGGAAGTCGAAGCGCAGGAAGCTCTCGTAGCGCTCCGCCCTGCGCAGCTGCGCGCTGCTGAAGTAGTCCGCTGCGTCGAGCTCGGGCAGGTCGAGCCCGGCCGGCACTCGCGTGCGCCAGAGCAGCGCGCCGGCGACGACCCACAAAGCAGCCAGCACGGCTATCGTTGCCGCCTTCCCCGCCATGCGCGTTGCCGTCATCTCTGACGTCCACGCTAACCTCCACGCGCTCGAAGCGGTGCTCGCTTCGCTGGAGGACGAGCGTGTCGAGGCGATCTGGAATCTCGGCGACGTGGTCGGTTACGGCCCGTCGCCGAACGAGGCGTGTGCCCGTGTACGGGAGCGAGCTGATCTGGCGTTGATCGGCAACCACGACCTTGTCGCGCTCGGGCGAGCGGAGGTGAGCGTCGAGGAGTTCAATCCGGACGCCGGGGCCGCCGCGCTCTGGACCAGCGAGCAGCTCGACGACGAAACGCGCAGGTACCTCTCCGCGCTCGAGCCCGCGGCTCAGCTCGACGGCGTCGCACTGTTCCACGCGAGCCCTTTCGATCCCGTCTGGGGCTACGTGCTGACGGGCGAGGCGGCCGCGCTGTCGTTCGATCTGACGGACGAGCCGGTCGTGCTCGTCGGGCACAGCCACGTGCCGCTCGCCATAACCAGCGAGAGCGGCGGTGTGCACGGCGGGCTGGCGCCGGCCGGCACCGACGTCGATCTGACGACCGGGCGCTGGTTGTTCAACCCGGGCGCCGTCGGCCAGCCGCGCGACGGTGATCCGCGCGCCGCCTACCTGGTACTCGACCTTGATGCAGCTCGCGCGACCTTCCGGCGCATCGAGTACCCGGTAGAGCGGACGCAGGCGGAGATGAGAGAGCGCGGCCTGCCCGAGGCGCTCGCCGAGCGTCTGGCCTACGGCGCCTGAACGAACTCGGCGGTGCGCTCGACCCGCGTCACGCGGCCGGTGCCGACGGTGATGCCCTCGCGCGCGAGCGCGAGCTGCACGTCTTCCCGAGCCTTGTAGATGCGCCACTTGACGCTCGCGAGCGTGATCTCGAGCGAGTCGGCGATCTCCGTGTACGAGAGACCAACGACGTCTCGCAGCAGCAGCGCCATCCTCAGGTCGACGTTCAGGTCGTTGATGGCACGCCAGACGGCGTCCATCTCCTCGATGCTCTCGAGCGGCGTATCGAGCACCTCGAGAGACGGGGCGTCCTCGATCGCCAGGACCGAGCGGGGTCGCCGTTCGCTCGCCCTGAGCTCGTCGAGCACCCGGTTCTTGGTCACCTGGAACATCCAGGTCGTGAAGCGCGAGCGCAACGAGAAGCTGGACAGCCCCTGGTAGATACGCAGGAAGACTTCCTGGGTCAGGTCCTCGGCCAGCGCACGGTCGCCGACGAGGCGGAGGACGTAGTTGAACACCGGGGTCTCGTACGAACGCACGATGATCGAAAAGGCGCGTTCGTCACCCCGTTGTGCCTTCCGCAGAATGGCGAGATCAGGCTGTGGGAGCGACAAGCAGCCGGAGTATACCGCCTTTCACCACTGACTTACGAGATTCTGGCCAGTCATCTGTAAAGGTTTTGGAAGACCGAGCAATGCGAGCACGGTGGGGGCGAGATCGGACAGCTCGCCGCCCGAGCGGAGGGTTAGCCGTGTATCGGTCGCCACGAGCGGCACGGGGTTGGTGGTGTGCGCCGTGTGCGGGCTTATCCCGTCGGCCTCGAGCAGCTGCTCGGCGTTTCCGTGGTCCGCCGTGACGAGTGAGAAGCCCCCTCCCCGCGCCACCGTTTCGACGACCTGGCCCAGGCAGCCGTCCACCGTCTCGACGGCACGAACGGTCGCCGGGACCACACCCGAGTGGCCGACCATGTCCGGGTTGGCGAAGTTGAGCACGAGGAAGCGGTAGCCGTTTGCTTGCAGGGCGCGGACGGTCACGGCCGTCACCTCGCGCGCCGACATCTCGGGCTTGTGGTCGTAGCTCGGCACATCACGCGGGGACGGCACCAGGATGCGTTCTTCCCCCGGCCACTCGTCCTCGCGGCCGCCGTTGAAGAAGTAGGTGACGTGTGCGTACTTCTCGGTCTCGGCCACGTGTAGCTGGCGGAAGCCATGCTCCGCGAGCACCTCGGCGAGCACGTCGCCCACCTGCTGCTCGGCAAATGCCACCGGGCAAGGGAAGTCGTCGCGGTAGCGCGTCATCGTGGTCACCGAGAAGCCCCCTTCGACGAGCCGCTGGGTGAGCTGGCGCGCCCGGTCGGGGCGGAAGTTGAAGAAGATCGCCTCGTCGGCGGGCGTCAGGCGCGGCCGGTCGGGAAAGACGATGGGCTCGATGAACTCGTCGGTGCCGCCGCGGTCGTAGCTGCGCTGCACCTCCTGCACCGGATCCGTGCCGACATGGCCTTCTCCGGCGACGACGGCGCGCAACGCGCTGTCGGTGCGCTCCCAGCGGCCGTCGCGGTCCATCGCGTAGTAGCGGCCGCACACGGTTGCGATGCGCTCGGCGGGGAGCTCTGCGAGGTCGCGGACGGCGGCGTGCGGCGAGACGTCTCGTCCGTCCGTGAACGCGTGCACGAACGTGCGGTCTTCCATGCCGTGGCGACGGGCCAGCTCGAGCAGCGCGCGCAGGTGGTCGATGTGCGAGTGCACGCCGCCGTAGGAGACAAGCCCGAGCAGATGGACGTTTGCGTTGCGTGCGCGCGCGCGCTCGAAGGCGCCGGCGAGCGCGGGATTGGCGAAGAATGACCCGTCGGCGATCGCTCTGTTCACGCGCTGCAGATCCTGGAGCAGCACGCGCCCGGAGCCGATCGTCAGGTGACCTACCTCGGAGTTGCCCATCTGACCCGGCGGCAGCCCCACCGCCTCGCCTGACGCCTCGAGCGTCGTGTGCGGGAAGTCTCGCCAGAGTCGGTCGAAGACCGGCGTTTGCGCAAGCTCAACGGCGTTGCCGGGCCCCTGGGCGGCGCAGCCCCAGCCGTCCAGGATGATCAGGGCGACGAGTGGGTACGCGCGAGCGTTCGCGTTCACGCGGCGGCGACGCGGGCGGCCGCCTCGCAGACGGCGGTGAATGAGCCGACCTCGAGCGATGCGCCGCCCACGAGCGCGCCGTCGACGTCGGGCTGCGCCAGCAGCTCCTCGGCGTTGTCGGGCTTCACCGAGCCGCCGTAGAGGACCGGCGCCTCGATCAGCGTCTTGATGAAGGCATGCGCGTCCTGCGCGATTTCGGGCGTGGCCGTCTTACCCGTGCCGATGGCCCAGACCGGCTCGTAGGCGATCACAAGGCCGGGATGGGGTTCGAGGACCGAGAGCTGCGCCCGTAGGACGGTCTCCGTCTCGCCTCGCTCGCGTTCCTCCTCGAGCTCGCCGACGCACGCGATCACGCGCAGGCCGGCAGCGAGCGCCGTTGCGGCACGGAGGGCGACGCCGTGGTCGGTTTCGCCGAAGTACTGCCGGCGCTCGGAGTGGCCGACGATTGCCCCCTCCACGCCCAGCTCGAGCAGCATCTCGGACGAAACCTCACCCGTATACGCGCCCTCCCGCTCCCAGTGCACGTTCTGGGCAAACACCGAAACACCCCTGCCGACGGCGGCCGCGAGCGAGGTGAACGCCGGGCAGACGACGGTCTCGACGCCTGGAGGCGCCCGGAACTCGGCCAGGAAGGCTTCGGTCTCGGAGCGGGTCTTGAACATCTTCCAGTTGCCGGCGATCAGCATGGCCCCCTCACCACTCTCAGCACAGATCCGGCACGAACGCCACGTCCCGAACCGACACGCCCAGGGGCTGTCCCTGGAAGGTGTCCTTTCCGGGCAGGTGTGGGCGCATCGTTACTGATTCGTTTCGGGTATGACCGCCACGCCGGGCAGATCCTTGCCCTGCAGCAGCTCAAGAGCCGCCCCGCCGCCCGTCGAGACCCACGAGATCCGGTCGCCGACGCCGAGCTCCTGGACCGCGCGCACAGAATCGCCGCCGCCGACGACCGTGAAGCCGTCGCAGTCGGCCACGGCCCGCGCGACCGCTTTCGTGCCCTCTGCGAAGCGGGGCCACTCGAAGACGCCCATCGGCCCGTTCCAGAAGACCGTGCCGGCGTCGCGAATGCGCGTGCCGAAGTTGTCGCGCGTCCGCGGCCCGATGTCGAGCCCGAGCCACCCTGGTGGAAGATCGTCATAGGCGACGATGCGCGTCTCGGCATCGGGCTCGAAGGCCGCCGCCGCCAGCACGTCGACCGGCAGCTCGACCGAGAACGCAAGTGGATTCTCGACGCGTAGCTCCTCCGCCATCTTGCCGCCCACGAGTACTGCGTCCGCCCGGCCGCCGAGGTGCTCGAGGACGCCGAGCTTGTCCTCCACCTTCGCACCGCCCGCGACGAGCACGAACGGCCGCTCCACGTCGCCGAGCAGACGGCCCAGCATCTCCAGCTCGCGCTCGAGGAGCAGGCCGGCATACGCGGGCAGCAGCTGCGCGACGCCCACGGTCGAGGCGTGCGCCCGGTGCGCCGAGCCGAACGCGTCGTTGACGTAGAGATCTCCGTGAGCGGCCAGCTCGCGGGCGAACGCGGGGTCGTTCTTCGTCTCTCCGGGGTGAAAGCGTGTGTTCTCGAGCACACGGACCCGCTCATCGGGTAGCAGCTCGCGCAGCCGGGCCTCGACCGGCGCCATCGAGAAGGCGGGATCCGGGCCCTTGGGTCGCCCCAGGTGCGAGCAGACAATTACCCGGGTCGCGCCGCGTTCGAGCAGCAGCTCGAGCGTGGGCAGCGATGCGCGTATGCGCGTGTCGTCCGCCACGCGCCCGTCCTCGAGCGGCACGTTCAGGTCGGAACGGACGAGGACGCGCTTGTCGGCCACGTCCGCTTCGCGCACGGACCGCGGCCGCCTCATTCCTCCATCGGAATCTGCTGATTGACCTCGATCAGGTTTCCGTCGGGGTCGCGTAGATGCACGAAGCGGATGCCCCACTCCGCCCGGCTGCGCGGCGGCCCGATGACGATGTGCTCGTGCTCGTCGGCGAACGCGTCCACGTCGTCCACGCGGAAGACGAGCACGGCGCCGTCGCCCGGCGGGCGCAGCTCGACCACGTCGCCCTGCTCGGGCCGGTCGAAGAGCGCGAGCGCCGAGCCGTCACCGCTGCGAAAGTCGGCGTAGCCGCTCGTCTCATCGCCGAACGTGACCTCCAGGCCGAGCACGTCGCGGTAGAAGCTGAAGCAGCGGACGTAGTCCCCGACGAGCAGGCGAACGTGCGTCAGCTGCACGGCGGCTACTCGGCCCGCGCCTGGGCGCCGACCGGCGTGGCGCCGAGCGTCGTCGCCACCTTCTCGACGAGATCGGCCAGCCGGCAGCTGTACCCCCACTCGTTGTCGTACCAGCCGATCACCTTGACCATGCGGCCGTGTGCCATCGTGGCCAGGCCGTCCAGGATGCACGAGTGCGAGTTGCCGACGATGTCCGACGACACGATCGCGTCCTCCGTGTACTGCAGGATGCCGGCCCAGGCCTCCGCTTCGCCGGAGCGCCGGAAGGCCTCGTTCACGTCCTCGGCGGACGCCTCGCGCTCGAGCACGCAGACGAGGTCGGTGACGCTGCCGTCAGGGACCGGTACGCGCATCGCCATGCCGTCCAGCTTGCCCTTCAGCTCGGGGATCACGAGTGACGTCGCCTTGGCGGCGCCGGTCGACGAGGGGACGATGTTCTGGGGAGCGGCACGCATGCGGCGCAGGTCCGGCTTGCCCTTGCGCGTGAGCGCGATCTGGTCCAGCAGCTGCTGTTCGGTGGTGTACGCGTGGATGGTCGTCATGAAGCCCGCTTCGATGCCGAACTCGTCGAGCAGGATCTTCGCCATGGGCGCCACCGAGTTCGTCGTGCACGACGCGTTGGAGATCAGGTGGTGCGAGCCGGGGTCGTACTGATCGTCGTTCACGCCCATCACGACCGTGAAGTCCGGGTCGGTCGCCGGCGCCGAGATGATCACCTTCTGAGCGCCGGCCGCGAGGTGCTGCTCGGCTCCGTCGCGCGCCGTGAAGAGGCCCGTCGACTCGATGACCACGTCCACGCCGAGCTCAGCCCAGGGGAGCGCGGTCGGGTCGCGCTCCGCCGATACCCGCAGAGAGCGCCCGTCCACGGTGATCTCGCCTTCGGCATGCGTTATCTCCGCATCGAGCACGCCGTGCGTCGAGTCGTACTTGAGCACGTGGGCGAGCACGTCCGGGGAGGCCAGGTCGTTGACGGCGACGACCTCGAAGTCGGGTCGGCGCGCCAGGTACGCGCGGAAGAAGTTGCGTCCGATTCGCCCGAAGCCGTTGATTCCAACCTTCGTCGCCATCCCCTTCACGCTCCCTGGTCGCTTGCCCGATCGAGTCTAACGAGCACTCGACAACAGCCGTGCGGGGCGCCGGTGGTAAGGCGGAGAACGATCAGTCATACTCGACGGCGGCGGGTCTGCGCTCGTCCGGCGTCGGATTCAGACCCCGTCCGATGCCACGGTCCGGAGCGCGGTTCAACTGGAGGGGGAGGTCGTCCTCGGAGCTTCCCCTCCGACCCGCCCTTTCAGCGCGAAGTCCGGCTCCGGTTGCGCCGAAGCCATAACGACTTCGCGCAGTTTTCATTACGAAGAATTACGGCTCCGCAAGACGCTGCACACGCCGTAGGCGGCGGTACGCCGCCGATTTGGAAATCGGCGGCCGGCATTTCTGGGCCAGTTCACGAAGTGGTAGAGACGGATGTTCTAGGCGGAGCTCGGCCAGCTCGCGTAGCTGGGGCGACAGCTCCACAAGGCGACCTGCGTCGCGCAGTCGGCGCACGGCGCGGAGCTGGGCGCCGGCCGACCGGCTCGTGCGCAGGAGGTTGGCGTGGTCGGCGTTCGCGAGCCGGTTGGCGCGCGAACGCGTCTCGCCGACGACCGCGTGCTCCTCGAGCATGAGCACGGCGTCGGCTGCCCCGGCCGCCGCGAGCAGCCCCGTCACCGAAGCTCTGCCCCGAGCATAGGCGGCGGCGTACGACGGGCGCTCCCGGACGCGCAGACTTACCCCCTCCGCAGCGGCCACCGCGGCCACCACCTCGGCGGCCGGACGCCCGGCGCTCCGCACTTCGAGCTGGGGCGCCCTCGGCCCGGACAGCGTCCCACCGGCAAGCAGGGCGCCTCGCAGGTAAGCCCGTCGGCAGCACTTGCGCGCGACGAGCCGGCGTGGCGGAGCCGCAAGTGGCGCCAGGTTGGCGCGCACCACACCGGCCTCGTCCAGCACCTGCAGCGCCCGGCCTGTAGCGGCCACGCGTACCTGGTACCGGGTGGCCTGCTCGAACGCGCGCCGCCGGTAGGTGCGGATCTCCGTGGCGACATCGAACGAACGCAGCAGGCTGAACGCCCGACGGGCGACCGGCGAGCTCGCCAGGTCGAGCTGCACCGAGACCTCGCCGCCGCCGTGCAGGTGCAGGCTGCCCGCACCGTGGAAGAGCGCGGACAACTCGGCCAAACGGTCGCATTGACGGGCGGGCAGCGACGCGGCCAGCTCGCTGCGGAGATCTTCAGTGAGAGACAGGCTCGTACCCCTCGAGTGCGAGCATCCGGCGCTTGTACTCGGCGCCGAGCGACCCGTAGCCGCCCAGCCCCTCGGCGCCCACCACTCGGTGGCAGGGGACGAAGACCGGCAGCGCATTGCGGGCACAGAAGGTCCCGGCCGCCCGGGCCGCGCCGGGGCGCCCGGCCAGCGCCGCGAGCTCACCGTAGGTCACGACCTCGCCGCGTGGCACCCGCCGCAGCGTGGCCGCGAGCACACGGTGGAACGGCGTCGCGTCGTCCAGGTCGAGCTCGACGTCGTCGAAGGAGACGTCCTCCCCCGCGAAGAAGGCCACGAGCAGAGCGGCGACGGGGTCGTCCGCCGCGTCCCGCCCCGCCTCGCCTCGTGGCAGCTCATGCCAGACCGGGGCATCGCCGGCGAGCCAGAGCTCCCCCACACCCCAGCCGGCTGCCTCGTAGCGCACGTATCTGGGCGCCACGAAGACAGCCTAGCGACCCTACAATCCTCGACGTGCCCCGCCCTGCCATCTCTCGTCCGCCGGCTGCGAGCAACGAGCCCGTCCGGGACTACGCGCCCGGGTCGCCGGAACGGGAGGAGATCCGCCGGCGGATCGCGGAGATGCGCGCGGAACGGTTGGACCTGCCGTGTGTGATCGGCGGCGAGGACGTGCGCACGGGCAACACGTTCGAGCAGGTCGAGCCGCACGCGAAGGACAGCGTGCTGGCGACGGTGCAGCACGGGGGACCCGCGGAGGTCGAGCGGGCCATCGCGGCTGCCGGCGACGCATGGCACGACTGGTCCCGGCTGCCCTGGGAAGAGCGCGCGGCAGTGTTCCTGCGGGCGGCCGAGCTGCTCGCGGGCCCGTGGCGCTCGACGCTCGTTGCGGCCACCATGCTCGGCCAGTCGAAGACAGTGCACCAGGCAGAGATCGACGCCGCCTGCGAGCTGATCGACTTCTGGCGCTTCAACGTCGAGTTCATGACGCGGATCTACGAGGAGCAGCCGCTCTCCGCTCAGGGCGTCTGGAACCGCATGGAGTACCGTCCGCTCGAAGGGTTCGTCTTCGCCGTCACGCCCTTTAACTTCACAGCGATCGGCGGCAACCTGCCGGGCAGCCCTGCGCTGATGGGCAACACCGTGGTCTGGAAGCCGGCTTCGACGGCGGCCTACTCGGCGTACTACATCATGCGGCTGTTCCAGGAGGCGGGGCTCCCGGACGGCGTCATCAACATGGTCTACGGAGCGGGGCCGGTGATCGGCGATGCGGTGCTGCAGAGCGAGCACCTCGCGGGCGTCCACTTCACTGGCTCAACGCCAGTCTTCCAGGGGATGTGGAAGACGATCGGCGGCAACATCGACCGCTACCGCAACTATCCGCGCATCGTGGGTGAGACGGGCGGCAAGGACTTCATCGTGGCGCACCCCTCGGCAGACGTCGATGCCGTCGCCACTGCGATCTTGCGAGGCTCCTTCGAGTACCAGGGGCAGAAGTGCTCCGCGGCCTCGCGGGTGTACGCCCCGGCGAACCTGTGGCCGGAGCTGCGCGAGCGGTTGGCCGACCAGGTTGGCGAACTCCGTATGGGCGACGTGGCCGATTTCTCGAACTTCATGGGCGCCGTGATCGATGCGAAGGCCCAGAGCGGCCACCGGGAGGCGATCGAGCAGGCGCGCAAGCACGGCGAGACCGAGATCGTCGTCGGCGGAGGCGTCGACGACTCGCAAGGGTTCTTCGTGGAGCCGACCGTCATCGAGACCCGCGATCCGGAGATGCCGCTGATGCGCGAGGAGCTCTTCGGGCCGATCGTGACCGCGTACGTCTACCCCGACGACGCCTACGACGCGACGCTGGAGCTCGTCGACCGCACCGCGCCGTACGCGCTCACGGGCGCGATCTTCGCAGAGGACCGCGACGCCGTGATTCGCGCCGAGGAGGCCCTCCGCTATGCGGCGGGCAACTTCTACGTGAACGACAAGCCGACCGGAGCAGTGGTCGGGCAGCAACCGTTCGGCGGGTCCCGAGCCTCGGGCACCAACGACAAAGCAGGCTCGATGTGGAACCTGATCCGCTGGGTGAGCCCGCGCACGATCAAGGAGACGTTCGTCCCGCCGCGCGACTACCGGTATCCGTTCATGGCGCCCGACCTGAGCGGCGACGGCTCGGGACTGCCCGACCGGCCGTAGGCCGGACCGGCATCCAGGGGTTACATGCTCGAACGCGTCCTCGACTCGATCGAGGTCTTCTTCGAGAATCTCGCGGCGGTCGACTTCGGCGCGGCGGGGATCGCGCTCCTCTTCCATCTCGTGCGCGGCCTGGCGGTTAGCCGCGCGTGGCGCAACGTGATCGCCGCCGCGTACCCGAACGAGCGCGTCCGCTGGTCACGCATCTACGGCTCGTACGCGGCCGGCGTAGGTGTCAACGCAGTCATCCCGGCGCGCGGCGGCGATGCAGTCCGCCTGTACCTGGCGCGCCGCGGCATTCCTGACTCGACTTACACGACACTTGCCTCCACGCTGCTCGTGCCGGCCATCTTCGACATCGTCGCCGCCTCCACGCTGCTGACGTACGCCATCTCACAGGGCGCGCTGCCCGACCTCGACGTGCTTCCCAACCTGCCGAGCTTCGACTTCGGCTGGCTGTTCGACAACCCTCGGCTAGCTGCCGCGTTGGGCGCGCTGCTCGGCATCAGCCTGTTGGTGCTCGGCCTCTGGCTGCCGAGGCACGTGCGCGCCTTCCGCGAGCGCTTCCGGCAGGGGCTGGTCATTCTCGGTGACCGGCGCGCCTACGTCCGGCGGGTCGCCTTCTGGCAGGCGATCGACTGGAGCTGCCGGCTGGCGACCACCTATTGGTTCCTGCGCGCGTTCGGCATCCATGCGGACATCGACAACGCACTGCACGCCCAGGTGGCGCAGAGCCTTGCCACTGCGCTGCCGATCAGCCCGGGCGGCATCGGGACCGAGCAGGCGCTGCTCGTCTACCTGCTCAGCGGCCAGGCGCCGCACAGCGCGCTCTTGAGCTACAGCGTCGGGATGAAGCTCACGCTGCTCGCCTTCAACCTCACGATCGGTTTCGCCGCTCTCTTCCTGATGATTCGCACGCTCCGGTGGCGGGGTGCCGTCGACGCGAGTCGGCGCGCAGAGCAGACACCCTAGCGACTTGACACCACCCCGAGTGGGGACTATGGTTTCGCCGCGCTCGCCACAGGGAACCGGGCGGGTGACGGCGGCGAGACCTGGAGGGACGGCGATGGCAGCGGATACGACACAGCGGCGGCTTGGACGCGGTGCGCGCTTCGTCATAGCGGCGCTGCTCGCGCTCGCAACGACGACGGTGGTGGCGGTGGGGATAGCGCTCGCCCAGGAGGAGGATCTCGACCCTGCGCGCAACTTGACGCTGCCCTGCGGGCTCATTCCCGAGCCGGCGTCACCCCTTGTGCGCTCGAAGAAGAACATCGAGCACATCGCGCACAAGTGCGGCGTGGTCGGTACCGACATCGAGTTCCAGTCGCGGATACGCACGAACGGTGCGCGCGGTGACTACGCGGTGGTCGGAACGATGGGCGCCGGCTTTCAGATCTACAACGTCACGAATCCGCTTGCCCCGACCGCAGCCGGCGGCTTCACCGACTCCGGCTGGCAGAACGACATACAGATAACCGACCAGTACGCTGTCTCGACCTTTGACGGCGTGTCGGGCGAGGACTCGACGGCCTCAACCTGCTTGAAGCAAGGGGCGTGGTCGGGCCAGGGCATCGACATCGTCAAGCTCAATTTCGATCCCGCCACGGGCACGTACGGGCCGTCGCTGCTGACGTGCGTCCCCAACCCGACGGGCGGCGCGCACAACGCGACCATCAGCCCCAACGGCAAGTGGCTCGTGATCTCGAACTGCTGCTCCGACTGGGCGCTCGACGTGGTCGATCTCACAAAGCTCCCGGCCTCATGCAACCCAGTCACGCTGCCGTCACCGCTGCCGCCACTGGCGACCTGTGAGGCGACGCCGGAAGCACACGTCTATCGCCTCATCGACGCGTCGCGCGCTACAAACGTCACCAAGTGCGTGCCCCCCGCCCTGACGGCGCCCGCTTCGGGGGCGCCCTGCATCGTCATGACGAGGCCGGACGGGTCGAGCGCTAGCGGGCTGTGGGATCCGCACGACGTGCACTTCTCGGCAGACGGGGAGACGATGTACGTCGCCGCCATCAACTCGACCTTCATCGTCGACAGCGGGGCACTGCTCGATGCAAACGGCGAGGTGCAGTCCGGGGTGACGTCCGTCCCGACGCTGGCCATCATCCCGAACGGCGACGGCGTCCCCGGCGACACCGCGAACGACATCTCGATCTCGCACCAGGCCGACATCACGCCTGACGGCAAGATCCTCGTCGTCTCGGACGAGCGAGGCGGCGGCCTGAACAACACGAGCTGCAACACGAGTGAGACGGGCATCGTCGGCGCGCTCCACTTCTGGGCGCTCGCGCCCATCGACGGCCTGCCGAGCACGGCGACAGCTTCAGTCGCCAGCCCCGTCAAGCTCGGCATCTGGGTGAACCCGAATCCGGGCGACGTCGCCACCGACCCGCTCGAGGGCCTCATCGTCCCCGCCCTGCGCACGCAGCGCGGCTGCACCGTCCACGTCTTCCGCATTGGCGGCAACGGCTCGATGTCTCCCGGTCAGGGCGGCAACCTCGACGGCATCTCGGCGCTCGGCTCCCGGCAGCTCGTGACCGCCTTCTACGGTGCCGGCGTGTGGCACGTGGACTTCGCCGGCCCGCCGAACGACGGAGACGGGACTCCAGAGGATGACGACACCACGTGGGGCAACACGCTGGGCTGGAACATCCAGCCGGGCGCAGACACCTGGTCGGCGAAGGAGTACCGCGGCTTCATCTTCGCCGGCGACATGATCCGCGGCTTCGACGTTTACGGCTGCTCGCGCGAGGGCCTCACGGGCAGCTGCATCCAGGACCCCGCCGTCGCGCTGACCATGAACGGACCCGCGTCGGCGAACCCGGGTGCGACCATCGAATACACGCTGACCTACCGCAATGCCGGCCCGGCCTCGTCCGTGGACGCGAAGATCGCCGACACGCTTCCGAAGCACGTGACCTTCGTCTCCGCGTCGAACGGCGGCAAGTACGACGCCCAGAACCGGCGGGTCGTGTGGAAGCTCGGCACGGTCCCGGTCGGACCGACGGGCACAGTGACGCTGCGGGTAAAGATCCCGGCGACCACGGCAACACCCACAGTGCTGCTCAACCAGGCCGAGTTCACGGGCGAGATGACCGTCTCGCCGCCCACCGCCAAGTGGTCGACGACCGTTCTGAAGTAAACGCCTCCCCCGGCGATGTAGGCAGAGAGGGTCCCGCGAGGACCCTCTCTGCTTTTCCGATCAGGCCGTGACCGGCGACTCGATCTCGGCGAACGCGACCTCGAAGTTCTTCACCTTCGGCTCGCTCGTGATTCCAATCATGCGGAGCGCCTGGCCCCGCAGCTGGTTGGCGGCCTCGGCGCTCGCCTGTAACGCCTCCTGCGTCTCCCAGAGCGTGTAGGTGACGAAGGTGTCGCCCTCGCGGTCGACGAGCGCGATCATGCCCTTGAAGCCATCCAGCTCACGGACGCGAGGCACGATCTCCTCGCGCATCTGCTGGACGGCTGTCTCGAGGTTCGACCCGATTCCCTGTGCCTTGGTCATGCGGGCGTACACGAGTACCTCCCTTCAGAGCGTTTGGACGCGAGGCTAGCTCGGGCTGTGCGCGCGGTAAAGCGTTACGGCCGGCCGGCCTTGTGAAGTTGCGCGTAAATTGCGCGCGCCGTCTTGGCCGGTAGGCCGGGAACCGCCTCGAGCTCCTCTTCCGAAGCGGCGAGGAAGCGCTCCGCCGAGCCGAAGTGCTGCACGAGCGCTCGCCGCCGCGCCGGCCCGACGCCCTGCAGTCGCTCGAAGATCGATTCCCGCGCGTGCGTGTCGCGTCGCTGGCGGTGGAAGCCGAGCGCGAAGCGGTGTGCCTCGTCGCGGAGCCGCTGCAGCAGCTGGAGCCCGGGCGAGTGCCGGTCGAGGACGATCGGGTGGGGCTGGTTGGGGACGAACACCTCCTCCGCCCGCTTGGCGAGCGCGATCACCGCTACTCGCGGTAGGTCGAACGCGTGCATGGCCGCGAGAGCTGCGGACAGCTGCCCCTTGCCGCCGTCGATCACGACCAGGTTCGGCACCGTCGCGAAGCTCTCGTCGTACTCGTCCGCGGTCACGTCGCGCAGTCGCGCGAAGCGGCGCGAGACGACCTCCGCCATCGCCGCGAAGTCGTCCGGGCCTCCGTTCAGGCCGCGGATGCCGAACTTCCGGTAATGGGCCTTCTTCGGGACAGCGTCCTGGAACACGACCATCGAGCCCACCGGCGACTCGGTCTGGATGTTCGAGATGTCGTAGCACTCGATGCGCACCGGCAGGCTCTCGAGGTTGAGGACCTCGCGGAGCTCCTCGAGTGCCTCGACCCGGCGCATCCTGCGCCGCTCGGCGGCCACCGCGTCCGATTCCAGCGCGAGCTGCGCGTTCTGGGTGGCCAGCTCCTGGAGCCGGCGCTTCTCACCTCGCTGGGCGGGGCGTACCTCGACCCGCGCGCCGCGCTTCTCCGAAAGGAACTCGGCCAATGCTTCCGTGTCGCCTGCCTCAGGGGGTACGACGATCTGAGGTGGCACGCTGGGTGCGGCGCCGTAGTACTCGAGGCAGAACGCCTCCAGAAGTGTGGCCGCGTCCTGGCCGTCGACGTTCTCCAGGTGGAAGCTGTGCCGGCCGACCATCTTGCCGTCTCGCAGCGGGAACACCTGCACAGCCGCCCGGGCACCTGAGACGGCCATGCCCAGCACGTCGACGGTGCCGACGTCGCGGCGGTCGGCGGCCTGTCGCTCGGCGAGGTGGCGGACGGCGAAGAGGCGGTTGCGGTGGCGCGCCGCCTCCTCGAAGCGCTCCGCGTCGGCTGCCTCGAGCATGCGGCGCTCCACCTCGCGCTGGATCGGCTGGGTCTCGCCGGAGAGGAAGCGCACCACGCCGTCGATGATCTCGGCGTACTCCGCCTGCGAGACGTAGCCGACGCAGGGCGCCAGGCAACGGTCGATGTGGTAGTCGAGGCAGGGAATGCCAGAGTGGCGGCCGGGCTTCGGCCCCTCGCAGGGCCGGAAGCGGAACACGCGATTCAGGACTTCGAGCGTCTCGCGCACCTTCTTCGCGTTTGCGTACGGCCCGAAGTAGACGACTCCGCGGCGATGGCGCTCGCGCGTGAACATGACGCGCGGGAAGTCGTCCTCAAGCGTCACGGCGATGTAGGGGAACGACTTGTCGTCGCGCAGCCGCACGTTGAAGGGCGGCCGGTGGCGTTTGATCAGGTTCTGCTCGAGGTGCAGCGCCTCGACCTCGCTTTGCGTGACGATCACGTCCATGTCGGCGATGCGGCCGGCGAGGTTGCGCAGCGTGCTGCGAGCCTCTCCCGCCTGGAAGTACGAGCGGACACGCGGCCGCAACGACTTCGCCTTGCCGATGTAGAGGACGTCGCCCTTGGCGTCCCGCAGCAGGTAGACCCCCGGCTTGGCGGGCAGGGTCTTCAGCTTCGGCTCGAGCTCGTGCGCCACTCAGCCAGCGTAGCCGCGAGGGATTGGTCAGCGAACGCGCCGGAGGACGGCCGCCAGGACACGTCCGTGCCGGTGTGCTCGGTGCCCTCCGCCGACCCGCATTCTCCGCGTGTTCCGGCAGCCGGTCGAGAATCGCTGGCTACGATCCCTCGCGTGAGCGGCCGGTACGTCGCCTACACCTTCTACCGGGTCGATCCGGCCTGGCGGCGGCTGCCCGTCGAGGAGCGGACGGCCGGCAAGGACGCGTTCGCCGACGTCGTCGAGGACTGGGCAGGGCGCATGGAAGGCCTGCGCACGTACTCGGTCACAGGAGTGCGCCCGGATGCCGACTTCTTCCTCTGGAAGATCACGGAGCGCTACGACGATCTCGGCGAGCTGGGCGCGGAGCTGAACGCCACCCCGCTGGCCGGCTGGCTCTCCACCCCGTACTCGTACCTCGCCACGACCAAGGCCTCGCAGTACACGAGCGCGCGGCGGGCACGCAAGGTCACGCCCCACGACCTCCCGTACCTCGTTGTCTACCCGTTCGTGAAGGTTCGCTCCTGGTACACGCTGCCCGAGGCCGAACGCGGCCGTGCGATGGAGGAGCACATGCGCATCGGTCGCGAGGAGTTCCCCGGCATCAAGAACCACACCACGTATTCGTTCGGCCTGGACGACCAGGAGTTCATGCCGGCGTTCGAGTGCGAAGAGCCGGCGGACTTCATGCACCTCATGCTGCGCCTGCGCGACTCCGAGGCCAGCCGCTACACCGAGCGCGACACGCCGATCTTCGTCGGCCGGCTCGTGGACATCCGCGCAGCGCTCGACGCGCTCGACGGAGCACAAACCCGCGTCGAGGCCTGAACACCGCTTGTAAGAGACGGTTGCTTGCTCAGGAACGGCGCACGACGGCGCCGCCGTCGAAGATGCGGCCGGACAGTGCCTCGTCGTAGACGACGAAGACGTTGCCGGGCTCTAGGTCTAGCTCCTGCGCCAGAACCCCGGCGACGGTCGTGAGCATCCGCTCGGCGGTCTCCTCGCTGCGCCCCTCGAACGCGCGCAGGCGCACGAGCGGTGGATGCGTCGAACGCGGCTGCTCGGCCGGTGCTGACTCGCCCTCGGCGTAGCGGCCCGGCTCGAGCGTCTCCCAGGTGGCCCAGGTACCGCTCGGTTCCTCACCGAGGGTCGCGGCGAGCTCGCGACAGACCGCGGTCAGCGCCCGGGATACGTCGACGCCGGCCTGCTGGGGCAGCGCCCGGATCTCGACGACCGGCACGGTTACCCGTAGCTGTGCTGGTCTTTCCAGGTGCGAAACATCGAGAAGCCGCACAGTCCGAGCACGAGCAGGAAGGCCAGCGCGTCAGGGCCCGACGGTCGCTCTATGAAGTAAGCGCCGAGATCGACCACAGCCAGCAGCGCGGCGCCGTAGAAGGCGACTTGCGCACGTGTGGCCCAGCCGGAAATGTCGGTGCGCCGCTCGCGCCAGAGCAGGTAGACGAAGAAGGCGATCGCGAGGAAGAACGCGATGGATGCCAGCAGGTAGAGCGCCGTGAGCGTCTGGTAGAGCTGCAGCACGACCACGACGAGCGCGATCAGCGCCACGACCAACATCCCCCGCAGGAACGGGTTCATATCGGCGATGAAGCGCCTCATCCTGCCGTCATGTACGCGCGCCCTGCCAGCAAACCTGCCAGAAGCGTAGCCCCCACGAACCACGCCAGCCGGCGGCGCGGCTCGCTCGGCGCGTAGAGCCACGGCGCGAGCACCGCGCCGAGCGCGAGAGAGCCGTACGCATAGTGCAGGTCGTCAGGAGAGCGGCGATCCTCGGACAGCAGGAGGAGGCCGAGGCCCACCTGGGCGACGAGCAGCGTCTGCACGAGAGCGAGGAGGTGGCGGGCCGCGCCCGTCGCCGTACCGCCGCGTGCGTAGGCGAGGCCGCCTACGGCAACGGCGAGCACGCTGGCCACGAGCACGAGCACGGCCACCGTCTGGTGCGCGCCCAGCACGCGGCGACCCTACCGGTATCCAATTCAACGCCCAGGTCGGGAGAGGCGCCCAAACGCGGCAGGCATTGTGGTCCTCCTCAAGTGACTCGGTGGCGCATCCAGACGTTCGGCTCGACGTACGCGCCGCGACCGCCCGTGAAGCGGACCGGCACGAGCGCACCGGGGACGATGTAGTCGCCGTCATCGGGAAAGACGAGGCCGGTCCACGCCGCCCAGTCGTCGCTGCTGCCCTCGATCCTCATCGACTCGGGACACACCTCGAGCAGCTCTGCGCCGAGGCGCGCGTGCACGCGGAGCCACGGGTCGAACGGGAGGCCGTCGTCCCGTTTCCACGACGTGTAGCGCTCGATCGGGATCAACGGGTAGCGGTCCTTCCACGTCGGGCGCACCGGCGCGATGAGCGCCGGGAATCCGTGCCGCCGCGCCACGTCGACCATCTCGCCGATAAGGAGGCGCGACAGCCCCTCCCCCTGCCGCTTGCGGTCGACGACTGCGACCAGTGCCGACAGGACGTCCGGCTCCGGCCGGTTGCTGCCACCGAACCACGTTTCGAGCATGTCGTCCACCCCGCCCGGCAGCGCCTCCGAGGCGCGCGCCGGAATCGTCCGGCCGTGGCCGACGACAACGTCGCGCTTGTCGTCCCACAGCACGAGCTGCAGTTCCGGCAGCTCCTGACGCAGGCGGTGCCAGTGCCGTTTGGCCACCTCGCCGTGGCCCAGAAACGCCGCGAACGTGTCCTCTATCTCGCCCGTGCGCGCGGCGAGATCCGGCCGTTCCGCGTACGTGAAGGCGCGCATGCCGGCCACTCTACGATTGCCCCCGACACCTAGGCACCGTCCGAGCCTGGTGCGCGCGGAGCACGCGGCGACCCTACCGGTACGCTGGTTTCGATGGTGACGAGGGCCAGCCGGCACCCGATTTCGAGCTCGAAAGCGATAGCGGCGAGCGCGTGAGCCTCTCGCAATTTCGCGGCCGCCCCCTCGTCCTCTACTGCTATCACCAAGGACGGCTCGCTACCTCCTTCCGACAGTGTCCGCATGACTGACACGACGATCCGCGAGCTCATGCCATGACCGTCCCGGAGGCAGAGCTGAAGAAGACGGACGCTGGGCTCATCCCCCAGCGCGAGGGCTGGTTCGTGCTCAACGCGCGCGACGCATCGTGGATTCGAAGCGAGGAGCGCGGGCAGGACACCGACTTCCAAGGTGGGCAGGACTGGGCCCAACTGGGCTTCCGCATCCAAGTCCTGATGCGCGGTCAGCGCGGCATGTACCACGGCGAGCGTGGCCAGGAGGACTTCCTCGTCGTCTCGGGCGAGTGTGTGCTCGTGATCGAGGGTGAGGAGCGCCGCCTGAAGGCCTGGGACTTCGTTCACTGCCAGCCGTGGACCCAGCACGTCTTCGTCGGCGCGGGCGACGAGTCGTGCGTGATCGTCATGGTCGGCAGCCGTGTGGGTGGTTTCGAGGTGCTCTATCCGGTGAGCGAGGTTGCAGCGAAGCACGATGCGAGCGTGCTCGTGGAGACGTCGAGCCCGGACGAGGCGTATGCCCGCTGGGGGCCAGAGGAACGGTCACGGTACGGCGAGGGGTGGCTGCCGTCTTGAACGATCCCGGTGATCCGACGAACGGAGGCGTGGTCGAGGAAGGTCGCCCGGCTCCCGACTTCACGCTCACGTCGGACTCGGGCGAGGCGGTCACGTTGTCCTTCTTCAGAGGCGCGCCCGTCGTCCTCTATTTCTATCCACGGGCATCGGTCTGATCCGCTCGACCTTCGTGATCGACGCGGACGGCCGCATCGCTCGTGCGCTGCGCGGTGTGCGTCCCGAGGGCCATTCCGCCGCAGTGCTGGCCGCGCTGGCCTAGCCGCGCTTCCGGATGAGGGCGAGCGTCAGGCGAACGGCGTCCCCGCAAGCCCGGATGGCGTTGACCTTCCATGCGCCGTCGAGCCTCCGGCTGTGGAAGAGCGCCTCCGCCTCGATGCCTGGCTCCGCGTCACCCGCTCCAGCTTCGTAGCCGCTTTTCACGAGCTCTCGCCGCAGGAAGGCCGTGGCCGTCTCGAGATCGTCGGGGATGAACCCCGAGAGCACCACCGCTCGCTCGGACGCCTGCCGCTCGCCCGTGAACACCGTGCCGGGCGGCAGCGGGAAACCCGGCGGGATCGAGGCTGGCCGCGCGATCGCCGCGCCGGCTCCGGCGCACTCGGGCAGGCCGGTGGCGTCCGAGTCGTCGCTGCCTCCACCGCACGCTGCCAGGGCCGTTGCCACGGCGCAAGTGAGCACCGCTGAGCGGCCTAGTGGGGGAGAAAAAAGCCTGCTCAGCGGCGCAGTGCGGATGAGAGGACTTGAACCTCCACGGGGTTACCCCCACACGGACCTGAACCGTGCGCGTCTACCAATTCCGCCACATCCGCGCCGAAGGCATTGTAGCCGCGGTCAGACCGGGCTTCGGCACGGCAATTGGGCCCGCGGGGACGTCTTACATACGATGGCAAAAGTGCGTTGGGGTCTGTGGCTGGCGAGTCTGGCGGCGCTGGTCGCGCTGTCGCTCGCCGGGCCCACAGCGGCGTCGGCAGGTGACATCGAGGTCGTCGCCGAGCTGGAATTGCCGCCGCTGGCTCAGGCCGTCGCTACGAGCCGTGTGCTGCGAGCCGAGGTGCGCGACCGGCGCCTGAACCTCGAGGCGCGCACCAGTGACGCCTACCTGGACGACCTTGCGGCCGCGCAGGCGGGCGTCGCGGCCCGTATCCGGGATGCGATTCCCGAGGCTCGCGTGCGCTGGCGATACCGCATCGTGTTCAGCGGGCTCGCCGTCGTGCTCCCCGCGCACACCGTCGACCGCCTGGCAACGGTGCCGGGCATCGCCCGCGTGCACCACGGCGTTCGCTACGCACCGTCGGAGAGCCAGGGGGTGTTGGCCATCAAGGCGCCGCCGCTCTGGGGCGCGGAGCTGAGCACGGCGGGGGTGGGCGTCAAGATCGGCATCGTCGACACAGGACTCGATCACACGCACCCCTTCTTCGACGCGCAGGGTTACCCGCCGCTGCCCGGCTTCCCGAAGGGGCAGCGCACCTTCACGACCGGCAAGGTGATCGCGGCGCGCGCCTTCCCCCCACCCCGCGCGAGCTGGAGGTTCGCGTCGCGGCCGTTCGATCCGGAGGGCTCTTCGCACGGCACGCACGTGGCCGGGATCGCGGCCGGCAACTACAACACGCGAGCCGCCGGAGCCGGGTCGCTCTCCGGAGTTGCGCCGCGGGCGTACATCGGCAACTACAAGGTCCTCACGATTCCGACGGGAGGCGTCGGCCCGAACGGCAACTCGCCCGAGATCGTGGCGGGCATCGAGGCGGCCGTGGCGGACGGGATGGACGTCATCAACCTCTCGCTGGGCGAGCCGGAGGTCGAGCCGGGGCGGGACATCGTCGTCCGCGCCCTCGACGCCGCGGCTGACGCGGGGGTCGTTCCCGCCGTGGCAGCCGGCAACGACCTCGACGAGCTCGGCCGTGGATCGGTGCGCTCGCCCGGCTCGGCTGCGAAGGCGATCACTGCAGGTGCCATCGAGTTCCGCGACGGGCGGGCGCTCGTCACCAGTTTCTCGGCGAGCGGCCCCACCCCCATGTCGCTGCTCCTCAAGCCCGATGTCGCTGCGCCGGGCTACGACATCCTCTCCTCGCTCCCGGGACGCCGGTTCAGCTCCCTGAGCGGGACGAGCATGGCCGCGCCGCACGTCGCGGGCGCGGCGGCATTGCTGCGCCAGCGGCATCCAACGTGGACCGTGCAGCAGATCAAATCGGCGCTCACGACGACCGGCGTCCCTGTGCGCGTCATTCCGTCCGCGCCGGCAGAGGCGGACGTCCTGCGTCAGGGCGGCGGGATGATCGATCTCACGCGTGCCGACCAGCCGTACGTCTTCGCCGATCCGTCGAACCTGTCGATGGGCCTGCTGCGGACGGGCGCGACCGCCCAGCACACGATCGCCCTCGCCGACGCCGGCGGGGGCGCCGGCACGTGGAACGTGTCGGTCGAGGCGCAGACGCGCAACCCAGGCCTCGCCCTGGAGGTACCGCCGACGGCTGCCGTGCCCGGTGCGCTGACCGTCACCGCGCGGCTCGCGGCGAGCGCCGTCCAGCAGGACGAGGGCGGCTTCATCGTGTTGACGCGCGACCGCTCGCGCATTCGCATCCCGTACTGGCTGCGTGTCACCCAGCCGCGGCTTGCCACCGCCCGCACCCTGGCGCTCCGCAGCCAGGGCTCATACGGCGGCAGCACGCGGGGGCGGCCGGCGCTGGTCTCGCGCTACCGCTACCCCGACGATCCCTCGGGCGTCGGTGTCTCCACCACTCTCAGCGGCCCCGAGCAGGTCTTCCGATTCCGGCTTCGGCGGCCGGTCGCAAACCTGGGCGTGGCCATTCTCAGCCGCGCCCGCGGTGTCCAGGTCGAGCCGCGGGTCTTGCTGGCGGGAGATGAGAACCGGTTGACGGGAGATGCCGGCCTGCCACTCAACATCAACCCCTACCTGTCGCGCTACTGGAGGCCCGAGCCGGTAGCCGGGGCGATCCTGCCTGCCGCCGGCGCCTATGACGTCGTCTTCGACAGCCGCACAGCCGCAGGTGCCGGGCGCTTCACCTTCCGGTTCTGGGTGAACGACACGACGGCGCCCAGGCTGCGTCTCCTACGGCGGACAGTCCCGCGCCAGACCGTCCTGCGGGTGTCGGTCGTCGATCGCGGCGCGGGAGTGGACCCGCGCTCGATCGCGGCACGCATAGACGGACGCCCGGCGACCGCCGCCTACATCCGCCGCACGGGGCGGGTGCTCGTGCCCGTCGCGGGCGTGTCTCCGGGACGGCACCGGCTGTCGCTCAGGGTCTCGGACCATCAGGAAGCGAAGAACACCGAGAACGTCAGCCGTGTGCTTCCCAACACGACGACCCTGCGGGCAGGGTTCGTCGTGCGTTAGTTGTTGTGGTCCCGTTCCTTGATCGTCGGTAGGCGGGCGAGATCGCGCTCGACACTCGCGGCGAACTCATCGCTTTCATCGGACGGAGGCTGCACGATGCGCAGATCCTTGCGCCGCCGCTGCCGGCGGCGCTCAGCCCTGGACGGAAGCCGTGCCGCGAGGCGGGGCCACTCGGCGAGCACTAAGACGGCGACCGCCAGAGCCATCAAGGCGATCCACAGCCAGCCCACGATCTCAGTCTACCGACGCCGGGGCAGAGTTAAAGGACGTCCAGGTAGAAGCCTGCGGCCACGAGGGTCGCCGCCGCCGCAGCCAGGCTGGCCACCAAGCCGAGCGCCCGCTGTAGCCGCGTTGCGCGCGCAGCACGCTCGGTGGCGGCTTCGAGCCGCCGTAATGCGTGCTCGAGCGTGCGGTCGGCCCACGCAAACTCCAGCGCGAGTAGTGCGAGGCCAAGCGCGATCACGAGCAGCCCGGGCCCGGGCAGCACAAGCAGCGCGAGCCCCAGCGCCAGCAGCGCAAAGCCGACGACGGCCACGGGCACGCGGAAGACCTTGCTGCGTGCCCTGTGTCGTTGCTGCTGCGCTCGCAGCCGCTCGATCAGCGACGGCTTCTCTGCCACTCCTGGAAGCGTACGCGGCCTGGATGCGTGACCGGAATTCCCGCGAGCCGGTGACGCCCCGGACACGGCGCCGGATCAGCGCGCTCGCCCACGACATGTAACCCTGTTACGCGCCCGCGGACGATCACGCTGCCCGGCTTGGTCTGGGACGCCCCCGGCGGCGCGCCAATTCCGGCCAAGCATCTAAGCGTCTTCGATGGTGAGCGCGACGAGGCGATCGTCGCGCGCGAGGACGCGGCAGCGGACCGGCTGGCCGCCGGTGCGGTGTTCCTCAAGGTGCCCGAGGCCGAAGCCGTAGTTCACGTTGTCGTCGATCGAGAGCTTGTACGACTCACCGTCGGGCGTCTCGAGGGTGAACGATCGCGTGAGCCCTCCGTCGTACGCGATCTCGACGATCCGTCCCTCGACGACTTCAGGCGCGTCTGCGCCGTTGCCGCCGCCGCAACCGGCCAACACCGTGGCGAGCAGCAAGCAGGCGTACGCGAACCGATTCGAGCGCGCGTTTCGGCTGCGATCACGTGCTCGGCGCGGAGGCGCTAAGGTAGGGACGGGTCGCGCCTTCTGTGGTCGGGTGGCAAAGCCGCTCGCGCGAACCCGGTCTCGCGGGGCCGGGTTTCTCGCCGCAGGGAACCCGGCCCCACCTAAACCGCCCGTGCTGGGATGCCGGTCGGCGCGGAGCGCGGCAGGATCGTGAACGAAAATGAAGGAGGCCTGCACATGCGCAGGCCTCCTTTGTACTCCCCGGGTTGGACTCGAACCAACAACCCTCCGGTTAACAGCCGGATGCTCTGCCAATTGAGCTACCGGGGACCGGTGCGGCCGACGGATTGTAGCCGTGCCTCTGAGCTCTTTCGGACGTCGCGCACAGCTTCTTTAGGCGAGCTCAGACACCGCTTCTCTGATTCTGCTGTGCAGCTGCACGAGTTCGGCATGCCGGCGCTCGTCCTCCCGCGACATCGTCTCGCCCTCGAGGGCCGTGATCTGGCGCTCCACCCAGCGTTCCTGGAGCTCGAGAGCGAGCCCGCGCGCGTAGCCCGGCGTGATGCCCTCCAGCTCGGCCGTGGCCCATAGCTCGGCGCGCAGGGCAGCGGTGTCGCCTCCGTCGCTCTCGCCGGTCAGGAACGCTCGCAGCAGCCGGTGTTCCTCGCGCTCGAAGTGCTCGTCGGTGAGCTCGCTGACGAACGGCCGTGCCGCCTCGGGGTCGAGCAGGCAGGCCGCCAGGAACATGCGCTCGAGCCGGTCGCCGGCCTGTACGAGCTTCGGCGACACGCTCTGCCTCGCGGCCGCGCGGCGTGCCGGCGCCAGCCCCGCCTGCAGCTCTCGCGGCAGGCCGAGCCGGTCGGCGGCGACGCGGAGCGCCTCCTGCCGTTGCGGCGAATCCTCGTAACGGCCGAGCAGCTCTCGCGCGCGCTCGAAGCCCTCCTGCTTGTCGCGGGCCCGCCCGATCTCCAGGGCAACCCGGTAGCGCAGGAACGGCTCGGCGGAGCGCAGGCGATCCTCGAAACCGTCGGCGGCGTCGGCGGGATCGCTGCCGGGTGGAAGCGGCACCACACGCACGTCGAGGCCCTGCTCTGCAGCGAGCTCCATACCGCGCAGGGTGGCCGCCTCGCCGGCGGCGTCCGCGTCGAAGCACAGGTAGACGACGCGGCAGAGACGTGAGAGCTCCTTGAGCTGACGCTCGGTCAGTGCGGTGCCCATCGATGCCACCACCGGCTCGATTCCGGTCTGGCGAAGCGCCAGCACATCGGTGTAGCCCTCGACGACGCAGGCGCGGTTCTCACGCGCAACCGCTGCCCGACACCGGTCGAGCCCGTAGACGACCGATCCTTTGCGGAACAGGTCGCCCTCGGGAGAGTTCACGTACTTCGCCTGCAGCGGATCATCCTCGTGTAGACGGCGCGCGCCGAAGCCCACGACACGCCCCCGCGCGTCGGCCAGCGGGAACAGCAGGCGACCGCCGAAGTAGTCGCGGCCACGCCGGTTGGCCAGGCCCGCGCCAAGCAGCTCGTCGTGGGAGAAGCCTTTGGCGAGCGCTTTGCGCACGAGCTCGTCTCCGCCCGGAGCAAGGCCCAGGCGATACTCGCGGCAGACTTCCTCGCCGAGCCCGCGATCCGCCAGGTACCGGCGGGCATGCTCGCCCCCGCGCCCCTCCCAGAGGTGGCGCTCGTAGAACGCGCAGGCATCCTGGAGCAGGTCGTAGAGCCGAGCGCGGCGTTGCCGCTCCGCATCGAGCCGCGGCGAGGACTCCTCGTACTCGAGGGTCACGCCGTAGCGCCCCGCGAGCCACTCGATCGCGCCGGCGAAGTCCAGCAGCTCGGTCTCGCGGACGAAGTCGATCAGGTCGCCGCCCTTCCCGCAGCCGAAGCAGTAATAGAGCTTTTCGGGCGCGTTGACGGAGAAGCTGGGCGTGCGCTCCTCGTGGAAAGGACAGAGGCCTGTGTGGCGTGCTCCCACCCGCCGCAGGCGCACGCGCCCGGAGACGACGTCGACCATGTCGGCGGCGGCGACCGCCTCGCGGACCGAATGTTCCTTGATCCGCGCCACCCGCCGCTCAGAGGGCCGCCGCGTAGGCCAGCGCGTAGCGGTCGGTCATGCCGGCGACGAAGTCCGTGATGCGCTGTGGCACGTCATCCGGTGCGGCCGGAAGGGTGTCCGGTTGATCGGCCAGGTGGTCGAAGATGCGGATCACGACCTCCTCCGCGCGCCGGTGCTCGTCGCGCGAGCCTTCACCCAGGTAGACGCGGTCGAACATGAAGCGCCTCAGGGACAGCATGGCGTCTCCGACCTCGCCGCTCTGGCGAATGTCGCCTGCGGCAGCAGAGGTCTCGACGAGATCGTGAACGAGCGTGTCGATGCGACTCGAGCCGGTCTCTCCGAGCAGCGCGATTTCGGCATCGGGTAGATCGCCCGGTGACAGCAGGCCGGCCCGCACCGCGTCGTCGATGTCGTGGTTGATGTACGCGACGCGGTCGACGATCCGCACGATTCGACCCTCGAGAGTCTCCGGCTCACCCTCGCCGGTGTGGTGAAGGATGCCGTCGCGCACCTCATGCGTGAGGTTCAGCCCGCGCCCGTCCCGCTCGAGCGTGTCGACGACCCGCAACGAGTGCTCGTTGTGGCGGAAGCCGCGCCCGAAGCGTTCGCGCAGGAGGGCGTCGAGTGCGGACTCTCCGGCGTGGCCGAAGGGCGGATGCCCGAGGTCGTGGCCGAGGCCGATCGCCTCGACGAGATCCTCGTTGAGCCGTAGCGCGCGGGCGACGCCCCGTGCGATGCCGGTCGTCTCCAGGGTGTGGGTGAGGCGCGTCCGCACGTGGTCGCCCTCAGGCGAGATGAACACCTGGGTCTTGCGCTTGAGACGCCGGAAAGCCTTGGTGTGGACGATGCGGTCGCGGTCGCGCTGGAAGGGCGTGCGCAAGCGGCATTCGGTCTCGATTTGACGGCGCCCGCGGGTCTCGTACGAGCGCACGGCGAGCGGCGAGAGCCAGCTCTCTTCCTGCTCGCGGATGAGCTCCGCGAAGGCATCGGCAATCCTCCCGGCAAGCTCGGGCATCGTTGCTTAGGGTAGTCGGTCGCCCGGTTGCTTCAGACGTCCCGCTGGGGCCGTCCGCGTCCCTGTCCCTGCAGGTCCCATCCCAAACCCCACCCACCCTGGGGAGCAACTGGGGATTCCGCACGGTAGCCGGAATAAATGCGCCGATGTGACACGCGATTGCGCCGAAATCGGGCCGGCTCGGCATCGAAGCTGTCACACGATGATGGGCACCGTTCCGCCGTCCACGCTCCAGGCGGCGCCCGTCACGTAGCCGGCGCGCTCGGAGCACAGAAAAGTCACGACGGCGGCGATTTCCTCCGGCTCGGCGAGCCGGCCCAGTGGCCGGCCGGCGGCCACGGCGGCAAGCACCTCTGCTCGGGCTTTGCCGGTACGTGCGGCCTGCTGGTCGGCCAGTCCGCCGTCTCCGAGCCAGGCGTCCGTCGCGGTCGGCCCGGGTGCGACCGCGTTGCAACGAATCCCGACGCCTGCATAGAGGTCCGCGACCAGCCGTGACAGCGAGAGCACGGCGGCCTTCGTCACTGAGTAGTTGGGCATTCCCGTCGAAGGGCGTTTTCCCGCGGTGGAAGAGACGTTGACGATTGCCCCGCTCCCGCGCTCGCGCATCCCGGGCACGACTGCACGGATGGCGCGCAGGTAGCTCATGACGTTGAGCTGCCACATCGCGTCCCACTGACCGTCCGACAGCTCCTCGAACCCGATCTGGTACGCGACGCCGACGTTGTTGACGAGCACGTCCACCGGCCCAAGACGATCGGCCGCCTCCTGGATCAGGGCCGCGGGAGCGTCCGGTTCGGAGAGATCGCAGGTCACTCCGTGTGCGGCTCCGGTCTCGGCGAGCGCTCTCTCGACGCGCTGGGCGGAACGCCCGCAGACGACGACTTGCGCGCCTTCCGCGGCCAGCATGCGCGACGTCAGAAGTCCGATTCCGGCGGTCGAGCCGGTGACCACACAGACGCGGTCGCGGAGCCCTAGATCCACGCGGCTACCGTACCGCCGTGGCAGCCACGACGATCCTCCTGGTCCGTCACGGCGAGACCGACTGGAACCGCGACGGGCGCATCCAGGGCCAGTCCGACCCCCCGCTCAACGACCGTGGGCGCGAGCAGGCCCGCTCGCTCGCGAGGCAGCTCGAAGGCCTGCCCCTCGACGCCGTGTACTCGAGCGATCTCGTCCGCGCGCGTGAGACGGCCGAGATCCTGGCGGCGGGGCTCGACCTGCCCGTGATCGTCGATCCAGACCTCCGCGAGATCGACTTCGGCTCGTGGGAGGGTCTGACCGCCGAAGAGGTGCGGACGCGGTGGCCGGACGCCTTCGAGCGCCGGGCAACCGTCGAACCGGCGGCGTACGACGGCGGCGAGACGCATGCCGCGCTCCTCCGACGGGTCGGCGCCGCTGTGCGCCGTCTCGTCGGGATCCACGCAGGCGGGCAGATCCTGCTGGTTGCCCACGGAGGGCCTGTGCGTGCGCTACTCATGGAGGCCGAGGGCCTCGACTACCTCACGCAGCGGCGCGAGTACCCGCCGATCGAGAACTGCGACCTGGCCCGGATCGCCGTCGAGGACGGGACCCTGCGGCGGATACACTGACCCGGCGTGGAGGACTACACGGGCAAGTACAAAGGCGAGCCTGTCGAAGTGGCGCTCTTCGGCGGCGACTACCAGGACGGCGTCCTTACGGCCTACTGCTCCGTCGACGAGGTGCCGCACATCGAGCTGAACGGCCACATCCTCATCCCGCTGCAGAACATCGCTTCCCTGCATTGCACAAGTCGCTGCGACGCGCCTGAGCCGGACTGGCCGCCGCGCGGCTTCGTCGAGGACGAGCGGGAAGACGACTCGTAGGGCCTTGGCAGGCCGGCTCGCGCGGGCGCGGAACCTGCTCAAGGCGTGGCTCCTCGTCGCGGGGTTCGGCGCCGCGCTCGGAGGGATCGGGTGGCTGCTGGGCGGCTACCGCGTGGGCGCGATCTTCGTGTTCTGCATGTTGCTCGCCGCCGCCGCCGTGTACTGGTACGGAGAGCGAATCGTGGCCGGCCTCACCGATACCGAGGAGCTGCCGCTCGCGGAGCTGCCGGCCGTGCGCTCGACCGTTGAACGCCTCGCCGCGCTCGCCGGCGTGGTTCCGCCGCGCCTCTACATCGCGCGCGACGGATACCCGCGCGCGTTCGCAGCCGGGCGAGGCCGCCGTGGCTCGACGCTGACCGTCAGCACCGGACTTATCCAGGCGCTGCCGCCAGCCGAGCTCGAGGGTGTGCTCGCACACGAGCTCGCCCACATTCGCGACCGTGACGTGCTCGTGCAGACGGCGGCAGTCGTGCTTGCGGCCGCGCTCGTGGAGACGAGCAGGCTTGGCGGCTTCCTGTCACGTGCGCTGCTGTTCGTGCTGGGCCCGATCGCGTCCGCCCTCGTGCACGCGCTGCTCTCTCCGAAGCGGGAGTTCGCGGCAGACGCGGTTGCGACGGCGATCTGCGGCACGCCGCACGGTCTTGCAGACGCGCTCATCCGCCTGGAGCAGGTCAGCGAACTCGTCGACCTGCGCGCCAGCCCGGCCACGGAGCCGCTCTACACGCTTAATCCGTTTCCCGAGACCGGGCTCCCCGGGCTCTTCTCCACGCATCCACCCGTCGGCGAGCGCGTGCAGCGCCTTCGCAGCCTGGATCCGGGGTGGCCGCAGCGGTTGCGCGCCGCGTGACGCGTCAGAGGCGGACGCCGAAATCGGCGGTGATCACGACCACGTCGAGACCCGAGTACACGCCGGGGGCGCGGGCCGCTTCGCGTGCTGCTATGCCGACCTCAACCCACTCGGGGCCGTACACGATCCGCCGGTGGCTCGGGCTGGCCAGCCACATGTCCACGATTTTCTCGGCGTCGAAGGGCACGGTATGCCAGGCGAGATTCTCACCGACGACCCAACGGTGGCGCGCCACCGCGGTCGAGTAGAAGCGCTCGATGCGTCGCCAGAACGGCGTACCGTTGGCCGACTGGTGCTCGAAGAAACCGTAGTAGACCATCTGCCGTGAGTGCAACGATGCAGCTGCAGCAAGGTGCGTCGAGCGCCGCAACGGCCGGAGGCCCCGCGCAGCGCGCCGCTCGTTGAGCTCGGTGACGAGGGCCGTCGCATAGGCGCTCGCGCGAGCGGATGAAGACAAAGCGGAGCCGCTTCCGCCGGTGGCGGGCGCTGCCATCAACGCCATGGCAAAGGCGGCCGCAGCCGCCACCCACTGACGATGCCTCCTCCTTGCCCCCAACAAGGCCTCCCTCGCCGTGCGCGGCAAGGCGATCTTCTTTCATTGCGCCCGAGGGTGTCAAGGAAGGCCCGGAGCGGCCGGCGCCGGACCAAAAGAGAAGGGCCGCTTCCGCGGCCCTTCAAGGTAATTCGGCGGCGACCTACTCTCCCGGGAGGTTGCCCTCCGAGTACCATCGGCGCTGGCGGGCTTAACTTCTCTGTTCGGAATGGGAAGAGGTGTACCCCCGCCGCTATAGCCACCGAAACTTGTGAGTGCAGCGCGCCTTTTGCGCACCCTCAAAACTCCATAGTGGCGTACTGGTGTTCAAAATCAAGACCTCGGGCAATTAGTACGGGTCCGCTCAACACATTGCTGCGCTTACACGTCCCGCCTATCAACGTGGTGGTCTCCCACGGCCCTTACTCCCTCGAGGGGATGGGAAGCCTCATCTCGAGGTGGGCTTCCCGCTTAGATGCTTTCAGCGGTTATCCCATCCA
>DAITAO010000002.1:0-51217 GCA_036824245.1 Gaiellaceae bacterium
CGCGCATGATCCGAGCACTGATTCTCTTCGAGGGCGAGCCGGAGGCGGCCCGCTACGAGCGGCATGTCGAGGACTTCGGCAGCAAGGTGCCGTGCGACGCCTTCCGGCACGGCAGTGCGTTCGGCTCGCCGTTCGACAAGCCGGCGTTCGCGCACTACGCCGAGTTCGAGTGGGCCGACCGCGAGGGGTTTGAGGCCGCCACCCGTTCCCCGGAGTTCGCGGCGAGCGGAAAGGACGCGATGGACATGGGCGTTCCCTTCTCCGTCACGTTTCTCGAGCTTGACTGAGCCGGACGCGCCGACGCCGCTGTCGCCGGCCGAGCTCGGTTTCGAGTGGATCGTCTACGAGAAGGCGCCGCCGCGGGCGACCGTCACGCTGAACCGGCCGGAGGTGCTGAACGCCTTCGACTTCCGCATGCTCCACGAGCTCGCGCGCGCGTTCGAGGACGCATCGTGGGACGACGAGATCCGCGTCGTCGTCGTCACCGGCGAGGGCCGCGCGTTCTGCGTCGGCGCCGCTCTGGCGATGGCTCCGAGGACGGCGCGGCGGTGGTCGGTCACTTCCAGATCCACGAAATGAGGGAGGCCACAATGCCTTCGCTTGCTCCTTTCGTGACCTCTTTGCCGGTGTGTGTCTCCTTTCGCGGTTCATCGCGCCGAAGAAGTCGAATAAGCCCTATTCCGACAAAGGGCAGAACTATGACGGCGAAAATGACGAGCCAGTCAATCATCGACCTGCGATCTTGATACCCGCGAAGTGGTCGCAGACGCCGAGCTGTTCGTGGCAGATCGGACACTGCTGGATGTCGCAGTGCGGATGGTGGATACCGGCCAGCTCGACGTTGCAATCAGGACACCGTTGGGGGAAAGGCATATGAGGCTGCTCCTCCCCGTACCGAACCTGTGCATACGCCGTTCCCTCCAACGTCAACGGCGTAGCAAGGCACGAGGGCACCGCGAGCATCTCTTGGCGGCACCATTCGCAGACGCCCATCACCGAAGCTCCGGATCGTCGCCGAAGGCGATAGCGTCGGAGGACGGCACGGCGGTGGTCATTCCGTGTCTGGACGCCTCCCAAGCGACGTGCACGGTGGCCGAAGGCTCGACGTTGCGCCGTACTGCCAGCCTCTAGCCGAGACGAAATAACAGAGCCTCGTCCCTCTGGGCGCGAAGGGCCACTCAGCAGTCCTGCGGGACATCTCGAATACCCAGGCGCGCCTTCCGCTCGGGCTCCACGCTCGCGCCACGCTAATGACTCCCGGAATAGACAGACCGGGAAACGTGAACTGCCACCTGTGTACTGCACGGGCCGCCCTCTCGGCCTGTCGTTCGGTAAGTCCAGCGTATTCGTCTTCCTGTCCACTGCAGCCAGAGACGGCAAGAATTACGAACAGGACAACCGCCGAGCGCCTCACGAATTAGCACGTTCCAGTCGTCGCGCCATCCCACCCGCCACCCACGTGTTCGCTTCGAGGACGGCGCGGCAGTCGTCAGTCATTTCTTTGTCGTTCTCGCCACCAGAGAACGGCCCCACCGACGTAGAGGGCCGCGTTGGCAAACAAGCCGATGGCGAGAATGCCGACGACCGGCGCAATCGCGTAACCCCACCCGCCATGCCGCACGCCGCGTATCGCAATGAGCCCGGCCGCGATGCCACCTGCGGCGCACCCGGCGATGTTGAGCGCGAGGAAGAACGCGGTACGCATGCGCTGCCGCCACATGCTTGAGCCTTCCCGCCGCCGCGCGATCTCAGCCTTGCTTTTCAATCATCTCTCGCTCGGTGCTTGTCGATGATCCGCCTCACCTGCTTTTAATTTCCGTGGGGCGCTAGTTGCTCACGGATCGCTTCCAGCAGCTCGGCGCTGACGAAGCACGCGTAGACCTCTGCGCCTTCGGTGGGCTCTTCGTCGAGAAGTTCATGGACGAGCAGAACGTCGGTGTACCTCCACGTGACGTTTTCTCCCGCGGCATTCGGATAGTTGTCGTTGCGCTCTCGTGCGTGCCTGACCGCTTCGTCGCGTGCCGCGTCGGCGTCGCTGGCTCGGACGAGGATCAGACTGACGTCGTGATCCTCGACGACGCCTTCAACCGCAATGTCAAACACGACCGCAGCGGAGAACCAGCGTTTACCCACGACTCGCTCCCGCGCCCCGCGCACGCGACAGGCAGGTGCGCCGGTCGTCAGTCAAGGCCAGCGTTGTCCGGGTCTTCCACGCGCCAGTGATACCAGTCTTGGAGTTTGTGGGCCGCGCGCGCGTCGGACTCGTCATCTGGCTCAAGCCCGATCTCATCCGTGCGCAACTCGCGCAGTCGCGCGGCGAGTTGTTGGTGTGGTGCGGCCTTCCGTAGCAGTCCGGCGAGCGGCCAGACGTAGCGCTCGTACTCGTCGAGCGGCACGCCAGCGGGGATGGGATCCCACGCGGCCCAGAGAACGAGACATAACTCGGCGTGCCCTTTGCCTGCCATGAAACGTGACCACTCTCGAGCATCCACTTACTCGCTCACCCCTTCCCCGCGCGCGGTCTCAGCCGCATCTGAAAAATGAGCGAGGCAGCTCGGCTGTGCGGACTCAAGCGAGAATCTCGCCGTGACGAGCTACGAGCTGCGCGGCTCGACGGGCGTCGTGCGTTGTAAACCTTGGAGGGAACGCTCAATCGCTTTCCGACGCGCCCGGAGCAACGGCAACATTTTGCCCTCGCACCAGGCCGCATCTACCCGAACCGTCACCCCGAGCATCCCCGCCCGCTCTGTCTCGTCCTCGACCAGCTTGCAAAGAGCCACGAACCGCTGCAGAAGTTGCTCGTCGGTACCGGCACGCGAACCAGCCAGTTCACCCTTGACTAGATGTGGGTAGGGAACGCCGGCCGGTTGAGCAAACCCGTGCGTCTTGTGCGCCTTTTTGAACCGGGAGCTCATGGTTCGAGGCCCCCGAGTTACTTGCAGTCCGAGAGTGGTGAGACGCCGTCCACGGCAGTGCGTGGGGCGAGGCAGGCAACGACGTTCCCGTCGCTGTCCATGCCGGCGAGCGTGTTGATGAAGCTGAAGCTGGGCTGGTTGTGGATGCCTAGACGAGGTGTGGGCAAGGGGATGCTTGTGGGCAGTTGCGCGGCATAGAAGCGGACGTGCCCGAGCGATGCCGCTCCGCTGAACGTCGGCAGCCGGAGAACCTCGCCTGTACCGAACCGGATCTCGACGGTCGACGCTTTGTCGATCACGGGCCCCGCGATGTTCGCCGGAAGCTCGTCGCCAGCCGCGCCGCTCAAGAACGTGATCGTCATCTCGGATGACCCTGTTGTTTCGGCCGTTCGTGGGACGCCGACGAACGGTGCGCAGCTTATCGCGCCGCCTGAGCCGTCTGTGGTTGAGCCTGCGGGGGTCACGGAGACACACAGGCCGACGGTGCTGGAGGGATAGGCGATCAACTGCCAAGGATGCCCCGACCACTCCTCTTCTTTGACGACATCCGGCGCGCTTATCGGTATGGGACGACCTTGATTCCGAAGGAACCACCAGTCGCTCCCCGCACCGCGGGCAGCAAGCGGAACCAGCGCGGCAGCAAGAAGAGCAAGCGCAAGCACTAGACGGCGCTTCGTCGGCAGACGGAGCCGGCCAGTGCGCATAACTTGAGCGTAGCGCCATCGTCCCTGCGAATGCACCTTGTCGCCCTGTAGGGGACGACCGCCCGTTCGTGTGGGGCCAGCGTCCAGGAATGTCACTCGATGCGACGAACGCGCCTCAGTGACCGGGAGCTCCCGGGTCTCCTTCGCGGCGCGCATCGCTCGGATGCCTGGTCAACCGCGGCTAGACATGCATTCTGCTCTTTTAGTCGTGGTAATGGTGATTGCAGACTGCCGCGTGGCAGAGGGCGAGCAAAGCGAGTGCGAAAGGGCCGAGTGCTCTCGCCTACATGAGTTCAACCAGCACCATGATCTGGCGCTCGTGCCCGTCTGAGCCTGGTCGCGGCCCTGCCCACACGTTGACGTTACGCGCCCGATGTGGTGGTCTCGTAGATGGAATAGCGGCCGGTCTTCGACACGTAGCGGGCGCGCTGTTCGCGAGTGCCCTCCTCGCCGAAGACCTCGACGATGCGGAGTTCCTTGCTCCGCGACGCCGGCTCGAGCTGCGCGACCTCCACGCCCAGATCCGTGACGCGCCAGTCGAGAGGCGGTGGTTCCAGATCGTGCGCGAACAGGTACACGAGCCGGCCGCAGGCGTTCGGTCGCCGCGCCTCCAGGTGCACGACGACCGTGCGCCCGTGATAACGCCTCGTTGGCTTGAGCGTTCGAAAGCCGACAATCAGCTCCTTTCCGTCCGCGCGGGCGTTCGCCTCCGTGACGTGGAAGCCCGCAAGCAATCCGAACCCACCCACGTGATGAACGCGAGTCCGCCCTCGGCAGCGATCTTCGATGTGCAGCGTTGCTTCGTGCGCGCACGAGGCGTTCTCTTTGAGAATCCGCTCGAGCTGCCTGTCGCGGTCGAGGTTGCTGCGCCACGTCGCGTCCACGCGCGTAGGGTGGCAACCCGGCACGCTACGGACAGTCGCCGGCGCCGCGAAGGCGGTCACCAGCGCGGCGGACGAGAAGACAAGCGCTAGGGCCGCTCGCTTCACGACTATTTAGACGCGATCGACGCGCGTTCGTCAGGCGGTGAGGCGCGCGGGCTGACGAGCGCGCTTCGACGACTCGGCGACGCGTTCGCCATTGCTATACGGCCGTCGAGGCCGTTGTCGGCACTGTGAATTGGGGGAGGGGCGTCCGCCACTATGTGCTGGTGACACTTGCAGAGACAGCCCGCGCGTTGAACATCGGGACGGAGGATCTCGCGTCTACCGCTACCTGCGAACTGGTGTCCTCCGTGGGCGCATCATCGGCGGGGTGTGCAGGCACTCGGCGAAGCTGAAAGGCCGCGTGACGAGCGGTGGCACTCGCGCCCCGTCGGGGTGAGCAGGGTTCATCATCACCACGTCCGCCTCGGGCAGGACCTTCGAGCGCACGGCGGCGAGCAAGGAGCGGCGCTCCTCCAGCCAGCGGGTGACGAAAGCGCGGCTCGCCTGCTCGCCGTGCTCGTCCGGGACGCGTTCGGGAGTGGCATCGACCTCGGTCCACCCGAGCACGTAATCGTCTGGATCGCCGGTCGGATCACCCGGCAGGTAGCGCAGTGCAATCAGGACGGCGAGGCCGGCCTCAGAAGCGAAGTTCACCACCGGCACCCCCGGCGGCGAATAGCGCCCGCCGTGCCGCAGCGTCCCCGCCCCGTCGAGCGCCGTGTGGCCCGCGCAGGTGAGACGCCAGAGCTTCATCCCCGGAGGACGGTAGCCGTTAACACCCGCGCGAACTCGTTCCGCCCCGGACGACTCGGACGCATCGCCCAATGCTCATGGACGGCGGCAGCGCCGACTATTACTTCGATGTCCTTTCGTTCGAAGACGATGGCTATCTCCCTAAGCGCATCGTCGTGCGCTCGACCACGCGGCGTGAGTGCGAGCAACGCGTTTCACGGCGTGCGCGGACGCACTTGCAGAGTCGCCTCCCCGACGGGCCCGGGAAATCATGTCGACAGGCTGGGTCACTGCTTCGAGCCCAGTACCGCCCATTCACCCGAACAAGTCCGGCTGCCACTGCGCCGGAGCCATGACGAGTTCGTTCGGGTTTCGCGCCCGACCGGTGAGTGTTGGTGAGGCGACGTCGATTTGCGGTCGGTGTTTTGTGGAGAGCGTGGCGGTCCGAACTGGTGGTCGGCGCGGTTGGTACCCAACCGCGTTCAGGCTTCGCGGAGTTGGAAGTGCCAGATGATGACGGCGGGGTTGTCGCGATACGCGGCGTTGGTGGCGGCCGGACACCAGCGATGCAGCGCCCAGATGTTCGGGGGAGCGCCTGGGACGTGGTCTGGCACGGGGGCGCCCTCTGACACGCCGCTGTCGTCGACGAGCGGGAACGGCCGCTGGGCCTCTTCACACTTGCGCACCTGAAGGCCGAGGGGGAGAGCAGCCGCAAGGTATTCGCTGGTGCGCCGGGCCCGGATCGGCATGTAGCCAGGGCTCCCGTCGGGTCCGGCTTTGACCACGGGTAGGCCGCTGCCTGGGATCAGGCCGCGCTGATCAGAAATCACCAGATCGCCGCCGGGGCGCAGGACGCGTACCAGGTCAGCCAGCACGGGCTCGAGGTCCGCGACGTGAATCAGGGCGAGCGCGCAGACCACGACGTCGACGTGGTCGTCGGGCAGTGGCAGGTCGTGCAGGTCGGCCTCGTGGAACTCGCCGCCGGGCACCTTCGCGCGTGCGCGTTCCAGCATCGCGGTCGAACTGTCGACGCCGATCACCGTGTGGCCGAGCGAGGCGAGATAGGCGCTGTGGCGGCCCGTGCCGCAGGCAGCGTCGAGTGCGACGCCGCGTGGCAGCCCGTCGAGGATCTCCCGGACGATCGGCTGCTCCAGGTCGATGAGCTGGTTTCCGGGCTCGTCATAGAACTCGGCCCAGCTGCCGTACCCCTCCGTCGTCGGGATCGGGCCCACCGTCGCCCCGTCGCCCAACTCCTCGACCGAATCCAATAGCGCACGGATCTCGGCGAGGCGAGCCATGGTGAAGTTACGGTCATACTCCCCGGCGAAGGCGCGGAGCAGGGCAATCCCCTCCAGACCGAGCAGATACGCCAACGGGTGTTGGTAGACCACCGGCGGCTCGATACGGGGCTCGGATTCCACGGACGTCGCGGCAGCGGGAAACCGGCGGTCGTTGACCGATCCCCTCTTGCAATGCTAACCGCGGCCTCACCCGAACGAAGTCCGGCTCCGGCTGCGCCGGAGCCATGACGACTTCGTTCGGGTTTCGTGCGCTAACGGCGTGCGTTGGTTAGCTGACGCCGGCAAAGTCGGCATCGGCGGTGTGGGTTTCAGCAAGTCTGTTGGAACGAAAGACCTGATCCCCTGTTCAGGTCGGAGCCTGCTTGACAAATATTCTGTTTTTCCTTAACTATTACAGGTATGGCGAACGATGTAGAAGGGTTCTTCCTCGCGCTTGCCGATCCGACGCGGCGGCGGGTGATCGAGCTTCTCGGTGACCGGGCGCATCGCGCCGGCGAGCTGGCTCAGGCCGCCGGGACGTCCGCTCCGGCCATGAGCCGGCACCTGCGGATCCTGCTGGAGGCGGGATTCGTCGCGGACGAGCGCGTCCCAGGCGATGCGCGCCTGCGCGTCTTCCGCTTGCGGCGCGAACCGGTGCTGGCGCTTCAAGCGTGGCTCGACCAGCTTCAGGCGCATTGGAACGAGCAGCTCGGTGCGTTCAAGCGCTACGTCGAGGAGAAGGACCAATGAGTGACACGTCGGCCTCCGCGGCGGTCAAGGTCGCCGTCGATCCGATGAGCGCATTCACGGCGTTCACGGACGAGATCGACCTCTGGTGGGTTCGTGGCCCGATCAACTTTTTCGATGCCGCTCGGGCGGTGGCGATGCGGATCGAGCCGGGCGTCGGCGGTCGGGTGCTGGAGATCTACGACGACGCGCGTGGCGACGCGCTTGAGCTCGGCCGGATAACGGTTTGGGAACCGGGTGTGCAGCTCACGTATCGCAGCCTCGTGGACGACACGGAGGTCGACGTACGCTTCGATGCGGTTGAGGATGGCACGCGGGTACGCGTTACTCAGACGCTGCTCCCCGACGGCGAGCGGGCCTTCCTCTTTTGGCCGAACGTTCTGCGCTGGCTCGTCCCCTGGTGCGACGAGCGGGACGGCCCCCGCTCCGCTCGCAGGGAGATCGCTCGTTTGAGTATCGGCCTCTACTACGAGGATCCGGCCGGCGCAGCGCGGTGGCTGGCGCGCGTGTTCCAGCTCGGCTCGTGGTCGGGCATCCCCGCCGAGGGCGAGGACGCCTCCTGGATCGAGCTGCACCACGGAAGCGTCGCCATCCTCCTGTTCCGGCTCGAAGGGCGGCGGCTCGCAGACGCGCCCGTTACCCATATGCCTTGGGCCTACGTCGACGACCTCGACGCCCACTTCGCCCATGCAAAGGAGGCTGGGGCGTCGATCGTGTCGGAGATCGAGCAGCACGGCTACCGCGCCTACACCGCCGAGGATCTGGAAGGACATCGTTGGACCTTCGTCCAGGCGCGTCCGACGATGGTGTGACTTGGACGGGAGACCGGACCGCCGCGACCCGAGCGCGCAGGTCAACCGACGTCGAGAGCAGCGGCGGCGACAAGAGTCTGGTCTGTGCACTGCCAAGTTCCGCCTACTCCCCCCAACGAAGTCCGGCCCGGCTGCGGCGGAGGCATGACGACTTCGTTCGGGTTTCGCGTCCTACCGGCGAGCGTTGGTTCCGCGAAGCCGGCATCGGCGCCGTGGGTTTCAGCAGGTCGGCTGGCACGCAAGACCGGGACCACAGGGTCGCGAGCGCTCTGGAACGGCCAGTCTGGTGGAATCATCCGAGTACATGAGTGCGGATCGCATCGCAGCGACTCCCCGCGAGGCAGGGGGGCGAAGGCCGACGCTGGGCGAAGTCGCAGCGCTCGCAGGAGTCTCGAACGCCACCGTGTCGCGGGTGCTGAACGAGTCTGCCGGCGTCAGCCCCGCCAGCCGTCGCGCGGTCACGGATGCCGTGGCGCAACTGGGCTACGTTCCGAATCTCGTCGCGCGAAGCTTGGTCACGCGGCGGACGGACACCATCGCCCTCGTCGTTTCCGAGCCTGAGACACGCCTCTTCTCCGACCCCTTCTTCGCTCCGGTCGTACACGGCCTCTCTACCGCGATCGCGCAAACCGACTTGCAGCTGGTGCTGATTTCGGCGCACGGCGCACGGGAGCACGCGAAAGCGGAGCGCTACGTCCGGCAGGGTCACGTCGACGGCGTTCTCCTGATGTCGCTGCACGGAGATGACCCGCTGCCGCGCCGGCTTCTCGATGCAGGCGTCCCGACCGTGCTCACCGGGCGGCCTCCCGGGCGCCGGCACATTCCGTACGTCGACGCCGACAATAGAGGCGGCGCTCGTTCGGCCACGGCTTATCTCCTGTCCACGGGAAGGCGCTTTGTGGCGACCGTGACCGGGCCGCTCGACATGACAGCGGCCGTGGACCGCTTCGAGGGCTACCGTGATGCACTCTCCGAGGCCGGTCACCCCGTGCCTCTGCGATTCGTCGCCCATGCTGATTTCAGCGTCGAGGGCGGGGAGCACGCCATGCGCCAGCTTCTCGAACGAGCGCCCGAGCTGGACGCCGTCTTCGCTGCGTCCGACGCCATGGCGCTCGGGGCGCTCCTCGCGCTGGGCGCACATGGACGGGCAGTCCCGGACGATGTAGCGGTCATCGGCTTCGACGACGCTCCGCTTGCCGCCACCACCCGCCCGCCGCTCACCACCGTGCGTCAGCCGATCGAGGAGATGACCGCGGCCATGATCGACCTACTGTTGCGCCGCATCGCCGGTGAGCTGCCCGACCGCGAACACGTCATCTGCGAGACGACGCTGGTGCGTCGACAGTCGGCTTGACCGTGAAAACGTTTACATAGGCGCGCGGCGCGGAAAGACCAAGTCGTGCGCGCTTCTGTCCGGCGAGGTCTCGTGTCTGTCGCCATCGGAGTCACGCTTGCCGTGCTGCCTTCGGTGGCGGCCACTGCGGAAGCGAGACACGGTGCCCAGCAAGCCGAGACACGCTTCTACGCTCCTGGGCCACCGGCGGGCGCGGTCCGGCAAGTCATCCAGCTCCTTCGCCAAGGTCGCGTCCGCGATGCGCTGCTGATCGGTTCCATGTCAGCCAAGCCGCGCGCGGTCTGGATCACACAGGGCACGCCGGCCCAGGCGCGCGCTGAGGTGATGCAGACCATCCGGCGGGCCAAGCGCCAGCGTGCCGTGGCGGTGCTGGTCGCGTACAACGTCCCGGGCCGCGACTGCGCCGGGCTCTCGGCCGGCGGCGCGCTCACGACCGAGGCGTACAAGGCGTGGATAGACGGTTTCGCCGCGGGCCTCGGCAACGAGCACGCGGTCGTCATCCTGGAGCCGGACGGCCTCGGGCTGCTGCCGTCGAACTGCGGCGGCCCGAGGGAGGGCTACCCCTTCACGGACGAGCAGCGCTACGCGGAGCTCAACTACGCCGTCGACCGGCTCGGGGCCCAGCCGGGTGCGCGCGTGTACCTCGACGGCACACACAGCCACTGGCTCGCCACCGGGGACATCGCCCTCCGGCTCGTCAAGGCTGGCGTGCAGCGGGCTCGAGGCTTCTTCCTGAACGTCTCCAACTTCCAGCCCACGCCGCAGCAGCTCACGTACGGCTCCTGGATCTCCAAGTGCATCTACTGGGGGACTGTGATCAGGCCGCCCTGGGCCTTCGACGAGAACGGGAACTTCCACTGGGACTGGTGCGCCAGCCAGTACTTCCCGGCCACGGAGAGCGACTTCAGCACCTGGCACCTCAGCGACGAGTGGTACGACCGGGAGGTCGGCAACCCCGACCCGGCGCTGCTGGCGCGATTCGTCATCGATACGAGCCGGAACGGGCAGGGGCCGTGGACGCCTCCGCCGGGCAAGTACCAGGGCGATCCGCTCGACTGGTGCAACCCGCCGGGCCGGGGTCTTGGCTTGCGGGCGAGCGCCGAGACGGACTCTGTCTTGGCGGATGCCTTCCTCTGGGTGAAGGTCCCGGGCGAGTCGGACGGCACCTGCGCGCGCGGCGGGGCGCCTCCGGGGTCGGTCGACCCGGAGTGGGGCGTCGTCGACCCGCCCGCCGGTCAGTGGTTCCCCGAGCAGGCCCTGGAGCTCGCCCGGCTGGCGAATCCACCGCTCTTCTGAGCCGCGGCTGCAATCCGGTCGGCCCGGGGGCGCTAGCTCAGTTGGGAGAGCCCCAGCTCGACAAGTTGGGGTCACTGGTCGAGCAGGTGCCGCGCACTTACCTCCTCGTGCGCGACGTCTGCGTACGCGACGATCCCGAGACGTTCGCGCGCGGAGCTGCACGAGCACTTCGCCTCCTCGCTCAGAGGCAGCCCCGTCGAGCAGGACGAGCTCATCGGCTACACCTCGGGCAGGCCTGTAAGTACCTCGACGACCTCGGCCAGGTCGAGGACTACGCGCGCGAGCTCGGAGCCGCGCGTCCGAGCCCCTCGCCCTCGCCGCCGAAGCGTGGGGGCCCGGGCCAAGCGGCCCCCACTGCTACGCCTGTAGTCAGCTGCCCTTGGTCGGGTAGACCGGCGGGAAAACGAGCTCCCTCCAACTGCCCGGGACCTTCGAAAGCTGGCCTGTTTTGTTCATGAAGCTGGCAGTCCGCATCAGGCCCAACGGTCGCGTTGTCCATGTCAGCGCGCGGACCTTCGAGCCCGGTGTCTTCGCGGCCAGCCACTGCTTGAACTGGCGCCACGTCGCCTGCCCGCCGGCGTCCTTCTCGAGGAGCTTCGCAACCCTGGTCGGGTTGGCCTTGATCAGGTTGTGCATCGCAACGATTTGGTTGTAGAAGAACCTCGCGAACTCCGTGTTCTCGTCGTAGAACTTCTGCTGCATCACGGTGACGAGGAACGAGTGCGCACCGAAGTAGTTGTACGACCGGCCCACCACATGCGCGCCCCGTACCTTCTCCTGGAACTGGAACGGCGGCGAGGTGAAGTGCGCGTCGATCTGATTCGTCAGGAGCGCCTGCATCCCGTCGGGGTGATCCAGCGCGATCAGCCCGGAGTCGAAGGCTTTGGAGTCGCCCAGCTTGGCCTGCGCCATCTTGCGCAGCATCACCGCCTGGATGGACGTGTTCGTCGGCGTCGCGATGCGCTTGCCCCGCAGATCGGCGACCGTCCTGATGTTCGGATCCTTGGCCATCAGCCAGAGATCCCCGAGGTTGAGCGGTGCGATGATCTTCCAGTTCACCCCGCGTGCCCAACCGACCAGCATCGGACCGGTGCCGACCGCGCCGATGTGGATATCGCCGGTGATGACTCCCTGCGTGATGGGGGTGCCTGACGCGAGCACCTTCCACTCGACGCTCGTCCCCGGGTATCTCCGCTCGATCGTTCGCAGCTCTTTCATGAGGATCAGGGGCGCGTAGCCGAGGCCCGGCTGGTACGCGATTGTCAGCTTCGACGGCAGCGCCTGCTCGGCCGCGGGCGCGGCTGCCGTGAAGGCCACGAGCATGGCCGCCACCAGCACGGCGGCGGCGGCGATGACGAGACGTCCTCTCAATTCCTCAGCCCCTTTCTGGCTGTCTGCCGGTCACGAGGTCTTCATTCCCCAGCGGATGACGGTATGCCGCTCGAACTGGCCGAACAGGGCCTCGAACGCGACGCCGAGCAATGCGATCGTGAGCAGGCCCGCGAACACCTGCGGAGTGACGAAGTACTGGCGGGCGTTGTTGATGTAGTTCCCGAGCCCGCCCGACGCGCCGGCCACGCCGAAGACGAGCTCCGCGGCGATGATCGTCCGCCAGCCGAACGCCCACGCGGTCCGTAAGCCCGAGATCGCCTGGGGCAACGCGGCGGGCGCGAGCACGTCGGCGATAATCCGGACTCGAGACAGACCGACGTTGCGCCCCACGGCGACGAGCGTCTGGTTCGCGGTCTTGAACCCGGTGGTGACCGCAATGGCGATCGGCCAGATCGTGGCGTTGGCGATCACGAAGCGCACGGCCGTCTCGTTCAGGCCGAAGAGCAGCATCGCGATCGGCAGGACCGCGACACCCGGCAGCGGGTTGAGGATGGCGGTGAGAAAGACGAGGACATCCTCGCCGAACTTCGACAGCGTTGCGAACGCCGTCAGGATTGCGGCCACTCCCGCACCGAGGGCGATTCCTTCGATGAGCAGGCGAAGCGTCGTCCACGTCGGGTCGGCGAGCGAGCCGTCTCGCCAGCCGTCCCAGAACTCCTGCGCCGTCTGCCACGGCGTCGCCATGACGAGCGAGCCCTTGTGCACCGCGTAGAGGTGCCACGCAGTCACGAGCAGCGCCCCGATGATGGGGAAGCGCACGATCGCAGGAACACGCCCCCAGCCGAGCGCAGCCGGCCGGCGCGGAATTCTCTCGACGCTAGTCGAGGCTTCCACCGGGCTCCACCTCCTCCTTGTCGACGGCCAGGAGCCCGCGCAGCTTCCCGCGCATCTGGCCGTATTCCACCGTCTCGGGTGCGCCGAGGTCGCGGACGTCCACCGTTTCGATGACAGTCGACGGGGCGTTCCCGAGCACGACGACGCGGTCACCGACCACGAGCGCCTCCTCGATTGAATGGGTGACGAAGAGCAACGTCGTGCGGGTTTGCTCGACGATGCGGTTGAGCTCGGCCTGGAGCCGTTGGCGCGTGATGGCGTCCAGGCTGCCAAATGGTTCGTCCATCAGGAGCAGCTCAGGCGCCAGCGCGAGGGCTCGAGCGATTGCGACACGCTGCTTCATGCCCCCGGAAAGCTGGTGCGGATAGCGGTCTGCGGCGTGAGAGAGATGCGTGAGCTCGAGGTACTCGCGGGCCGTTGCCGCGGCGTCCCGGCGGCGCCGGCCGTTGACGCGTAGGGGATACGCGACGTTGTCGAGCACCGACCGCCACGGAAACAACTGGTCGAACTCCTGAAAGACGACCGCACGGTCGGGGCCCGGCTCGAGCGACGTGCGTCCACGGAAGCTGATCGTCCCGCCCACAGGCGAGACGAACCCGGCCACCGCCTTGAGGAGCGTCGATTTCCCACACCCGGAAGGGCCGATCACGATGATCCGCTCGCCCTGCGCGACTTCGAAGCTGACGCCGTCGACCGCGAGCACGAAGCCGCGGCGCGACCAGTAGCCGAGGCGCACGCCGTCTACGCGAAGGAGGATGCCGTCGCCGCCGCCGGACGACGGCGCACCGCGCATCCTTCGCCGCCGCATGCGGCCTGTCAGCGTCACCGTCCTCCTCAGCGAGCCGGGCGAAAGCCTAACGGCCCTTGGCGCCGGCGGCGTTCATGGCATGCAACGGACGATGACGCGCACGTGTAGGTCAGGGCACCGGCCCCAAGGCCTAGGCTGAGCGCCCCGCTACGCTGGTGCGATGCGTCGTCAAGCGCTGGTCGACGGACTCGTGCTAGCCGCGCTCGCGCAGCGCGGGCCGTCGACCGGGCGCGGCGTCTCACGCGCGATCGGCGTGCGGGCTCCGGTCTTCCCGGCACTGCGGCGGCTCGAGCGCGACCATTTAGTCATCGGCCGGCCGCTCGAGGAGTCGACGCGCCGGCAGTGTCTGTATCGGCTGACCGGCGAGGGCGAGGAGGCACTGGCTGTATGGCGGCTCGTCCTCTAGCACGGCGCTCCGAGCTCCTCCTGTAGGAGAGCGCCGTGGGTCTGGTCGATCTGCGCGGGAGGGAGAACGAGCCGGCCGTTCGGTCGCTGCTCGTCCACGCACACGGTTCGCGCGAATCGATCGAGCGAGCCCTCGCTTGCTACCGCGAGCGACGCTGGATCCTCATCGGGTGGGAAGAAGAAGACGAGCTCGCCGCCTGCGCCGGTGTCGAACGTCGCGACTCCACGACCATTGCCCTGCACTCGGTCGCGGTGGTGCCGGAGCGCCGGCTGCGCGGGATCGGCCGAGCACTGATCGACGGCCTGGCGTCGGTTGGCACCGCCCGCCGGATCGTCGCCGAGACCGATGCGGACGCGGCAGCCTTCTACGGCCGGTGCGGGTTTCGCGTCAGCCCGATCGACACGAAGGGTGATCGAGGGCGGTTCCGCTGCGTGCGGACGATCGAGACGCGGCCGGGATCCGCGTCGGAGGTCTTCGCGTTCACGCTTCGCGATCTCGAGAGGGCGATACGTGCCGCGTGGGGCCGGGAGGCGTCGGACGATCCGGACGAGTGGTCCGAGGACAACCCGGCGCGCGGACAGTGCGCCGTGACCGCGCTTCTCGTCCGCGATCTGCTCGGCGGCGAGATCCTCCTCGCGAACGTGCTTCGCAAGGGGGAACGGGTCGAGAGGCATGCGTGGAACCGCCTTCCCTCGGGCCTCGCCATCGACCTGACGCGCTCGCAGTTCAAAGAGGATGAGCAGCTCGAAGAGCCCTGCGTGGGCGAGCCGATCATGGCTGACCCATCGCGCTACGAGCTGCTGACCTCCCGAGTTCGCTCCGAGCTGCAGGGCTAAGCCGCGAAGCCGCCGACTCTGTTGGCGACGAGGTCGTCGCTGCGCAAGTCGAGCCGCAGGAACGTCTCGACCACGCGCGGGTCGAACTGCGTGCCCGCGCCGTCTCGCAGGCGCCGGCGCGCCTCAGGCTCCGTCAGCGGGCGACGGTAGGGCCGGTCGGTCCGCATCGCGTGGAAGGCGTCGCACACGAAGATGATCCGCGCCTCGAGCGGGATGTCTTCACCGCGCAAGCCGTCGGGGTACCCAGCCCCGTCCCATCGCTCGTGGCATGCGCGCACGATGCGCGCCACCGCGCCGAGCCGGTCGATGGGCGCGAGAATACGCTCGCCGATCTCGGGATGCCGCTCCACGATGGAGCGCTCCGCCGGAGAGAGGCGGCCGGGCTTGAGCAGCACATCGTTCGGGACGCCGATCTTGCCGATGTCGTGGAAGAGCGCGCCGTACTCGAGGCGCCGGAGGTCGTCGCCTTCGAGACCCAGCTCCCGCCCGACCGCGAGTGCGGCGTCGCAGATCCAGCGTGCGTGCGACGACGTCTCCTCGTCCCGGGCCTCGAGGGCGCTCGCCAGCACCTCGACGGTGGACACGAACATCTGCTCCAGGCCCTCCCAGTTATGTGCACTCGTCAGCGCCAGCGCCGTCTGGTCGGCGAGGCCTGCGAGCAGGCGCAGGGTGCGGGCGTGCTTGGCGTCGTCCTCGCCGTCGAGCGCGGCCACCAGGCAGCCCCTGCGACCCTCGACCAGGATCGGCGCGACGAAGTACCTGGATTCTGGAGGAGTTTCGAGGCCGAGCGCGGCGATCGCATCGCGCGGAAACTCGAACGGCTCGCTGCGCGAGGGCCAGCGCCGTACGACTTCGGCGGGAAACTCCGGGGGCGTGCGGACGGCTTCCGCACCGCGCGTGGCCAGCATTACGAGCGGCCCGTCATTCGGCCGCTGAAGCCAGAGCATCGTGCGCCGCGCCCTGAGCAAAGGCGCAGCCGCCTGCACGATCGATGCGGCAACCGCCTCGACGCCGGCTCCATCCGTCAGGCCGCGGCTGAACTGCAGCATCGCCTGTGCTATCTCCGCGCTCTCGGAGGCTCGTGCCGCCTCCAGGCGCTGCTGCTCGTACAGTCGTGCGTTCTCGATCGCAACCGACGCGTGGCCCGCCAGCACCTCGAGCAGCCGCACGTCGTCGCTGTCCAGCTGGTCGATGCCCAGCTTGGAGATGACGATCACGCCGATCACGCGCGGGCCGTAGCGGAGGGGAACCGCAGCAATGGTCTCGTCGATCCCCGGCGTGCCCGATACCTGCACGCTGAAGTCGCACTCGCACACGTTGCCCACGAGCTGGGAGCGGCCGGTGGCGGCGGCTCGCCCCGTAATGCCCTCACCAACACGGCAGGCAACGGCGTCCGGGCCCATCTCGGGGTTGCCGAGCTCCCCGCGGAAGGCGATCGGCCGTAGCTCGTCCCCCTCCACCAGCACGACGCGGCAGTTGTGGTAGTCGACGAGCGAGCGCAGCTCGGTGACGATCGCTGCACCGATGGCGTGCACATCGTTCAGGCGGTTCAACTTTCCCGACAGGCTCTGCAGCATCTTCAGGTGCGCGATGGAGCGGGTGTCGCGCCCGCGGCGCGACACGCCGGGACGGTCGCCTGCGGTCTCCGAGAAGACCACGATTCCGTGTCCGCCGCGGGCCTTCGCCGTCATCATTGCCGCCTCCGCGCAGCCTGCGAGCTCGCGCGCGTTCATGGCATGCAACGGACCCTCCGCGAGGCCGATCGAGACCGTCACCTTGCCGTCGGGCGAAAGGTTCGTCTCGGCCAGCTTGCCCGCGAACCGCTCGGCCAGCGTCACCGCGTCGCCGGCGGTCGACGAGGGCAGCACCACGCCGAACTCCTCGCCGCCGACTCGGCAGGCGATGTCACAGTCCCGCGCCGTCCCACGCAGTAGCTCGGCGAACGTGACCAGTGCCTGGTCGCCCGCTCCGTGCCCGTACACATCGTTGATGCGCTTGAAATCGTCGAGATCCATCATCAGCAGCGCGACCGTGTCGTGTGCGCGGCTGGCGCGCGAGAGCTCGGCCTTGAGACGCTCGTGAAAGTGCCGGTGGTTGTAGAGGCCGGTGAGCGGGTCGGTCTGCGCCTGATGCTCCAGCCGGGCGCGGATCTGCGCGTTGTCGAGCGCCAGCGCGGCGGCGTCGCCGAAACGGCGCGCGAGCTCGAAGTCCTGCTCGTCGAAATGTGCGTCGTCGCCCAGGCGGTAGATGTTGAGCACTCCCTTGAGAGTGTCCCGGGCGATCAGCGGAATGACGATCAGCGCCTCCGGCTCTACCGGCGTGCCCGGCACCTGGGCCACGCGCGGGTCGTGGTGAGCGTCGTTGGCGAGTACCGGCGCCCGGTTGGAGGCCGCCCAGCCAGTTATACCCTCGCCGAATGTTGGCCGCATGCGGAGGATCTCGTCCGCCCATTCACTCCTGGCCAGAATGGGAATCAGACAGCGGTTCGGCTCGTCAACCTCGTAGACCGCGAGGGCGTCGTGCGGCACGATCTCGGCCAGCGTCTCAGCGACGCGCTCGAGCAGGGACTCGAGGGATTGCTCGGCGAGCAGGTCGTGGAACACGTCGGCAAGGCGCCGGTACGAGTCCGCGTACCGGTGAGCAGCGTCAGCTGCCACCTTCCCGTGCACGTTGCGCATATCGGCACATTCTTCGAGGCACTTAAGGCGCGCGGCGGGCGGTCAACGAGGGCGACACGATGGCCCGGGGGTTTGCTATCCGGCGCGAATCGGGTACAAAGAAGCCATGGGGAGGCTTCTGCGGCGCCTCCTGCTCGGTGTTCCGTTCGCGGCGCTGGGCATAGGGGGCTATCTGGCAGTGCTGGCTGTGTCTGCGCCGGCGTCTGCCGGCAGCAACGGGATCACCGTGACGGTCAGCTTGCCTGTCACGACGATCCTGCCCACCACGATCCTGCCGACGACGGTTCCGCCCGTGACGCTGTCGACGCCGATCACGACCGCGACGACGCCGCCGGTGACGCTACCGGTAACCGTCACGACACCGCCTGTGCCGCCCGTCACGGTCACGGCCACTGTTCCGAAGCCGCCTCCGCCCCCGCCGCCCCCGCCGCCGCCGCCGCTCACCACCAGCGTGCCGGGTGTGACGACGCCCAAGCCGCCTCAGCCGACGACGGCCTTGCCGGCGCCGCCCACCTCAACAGCGGCACAACCGGGCGGTTCGTCCCCGGTCTCGGGCGCGTCCGCCTCGGGCAGCGGGAACGACGGGGCGCGATCATCGGTCGTCACGCCCGCGGGCGGTGGCGGCGGGGGGCCCTCCGAGCCTCCGCCCGGCTCGAGCGGCGCTGTGCCGCCTTATCTGTTTGCGCTCGCCGGCCCCGAGGCTGCCGCGACCGCAGCCGCGGCGCTACTCGTACCCACCTCAGGTGCCCGAGGCAGCTCCGGGTCCAGCCAGGCGGGGCTCGCTCTGATCGCCCCGGGTCTCGCGACTCTCGTCGGGAGCCTCGCTGAGGTCGCGCGGCAGAAGGTGGCCGGCGAACGCTTCGCTGCTCCCTCGCGATCAGGGCGCCGAGATCTCATCGAAGACTTCGGCCGGAGCCTGCTGGTTGCGGATTTGCTCATCCTCGGCGGCCTGTTCATGCTTATCGTCGCGCTCGGGTTAGCGGCGCTTCCGCGGGTCGCGGCAGCCGGCTACGCACCACTCCCACCGCAATGGTACGAGCGGGTTCGGGAGCCGGCTTTCCTGATCAGCGTTGCGATCGGGGGGCTGATCATCGCCGCACTCGCTGTCCGCTACACGATCTAGACGCGCCGTACGAGCACCGTTTTGCTCCAGCCGGACGCGTAGCCCGGAACTGCCCGGCGGAGCGGAACGAAGACGCGGACCCGGGCGGGCGTCGGGATCGTGGCGCTGAAGCGTCGCGGACGGTCGGCGAGCACGAGGCGCCGGAGCGTGCGCCACCCTCTGGGACCGCGCCGCTGGAAGAGGGCGCGGCGTCCACGGAACGAGCGGGCGGCGATCACCCGCACTGAGAAGACGCCTCCCCGGAAGCGCAACGACACGCGCGGCCGCACGCGCACCGTCAAGGTTGCGCTTGTCGCCTCCGCGTAGCTCGCACGTACGGCGGTTCCGATGGTCGGCTCCAGGCGGGTCGTCCAGCGGCCTCGCGCAGACGGCTCGACTGACGCCACGGGCTCGAACGACCGCGCCCCGCGCGGCCGGACTAGCACCAGCACCTGCTCGCCGATCACCTGCTCCGTGACGGTTCCGGACAGCCTGGCCGCTTGGCCGTAGACGACGATGCGTGGTGACGCGGCGATCGTGACCGTCGGCGCTGCGGCGCGCGCGGGTACGACGAGGGCGCCCGCTGCGAGAGCGATGAGAAGGGCAGTCTTCCTCACCGGCTTGTGCCCCATCCGCCGGCCGGGAGAACACGCCCGACTACCTCGCCCAGCGCGAAGCCGTGCCGTCCGGCGCGTGGGAAGACCCGTGCGCCGAGAGCGACCTCGTCTCCGTCCTCGAGGAACGCGCGGCGGCCACCGTCCGACAGTTCGAGCGGCTCCGCGCCGTTCCAGGTCAGCTCGATCAGACTTCCCCGTGTGCCCTGCTCGGGCCCGGAGATCGTGCCCGAGGCGAGCAGATCGCCCGTACGGAGGCTCGCCCCGTTCACCGTGGCGTGGGCGACCTGCTGCTCGAGCGTCCAGTAAAGGTGGCGGGCATTGCTGCGTGAGATGACCTCCGGCGGCCCTCCAGCGTCCCGCAGCCCGGCCGTCTCGAGCGTCACGTCGAGCTCCATTTCGTAAACCTGCGTGTCGGGTACCCGCAAGTACGGAAGCGGCAGGGGTTGCTGTTCGACGCCGGGCACCAGCCAGGGCTCGAGCGCCGCAAGCGGCGTGACCCAGGACGAGATCGACGTGGCGAAGGACTTGCCCAGAAAGGGCCCGAGCGGCACGTACTCCCACGCCTGGATGTCGCGAGCGCTCCAGTCGTTCACGAGCACCACCCCGAAGACATGGTCGCGGGCCGCGGAAGCGCTCACCGGCTCCCCCAACCTGCTGGGCACCCCGACGACGAAGCCGATCTCGAGCTCGAAGTCGAGCCGCGCAGACGGGCGAAAGAGCGGGGCCGGCGCGTCCGGCGGCTTCACCTGCCCGGATGGGCGGACAACCGGCGTGCCGCTGACGACGACGGTCCCGGCGCGGCCGTGGTAGCCGATCGGCTGGTGCAGCCAGTTAGGCGTCAGCGGGTCAGACCCGGGCCGAAAGAGCCGCCCGAGGTTCTCAGCGTGGTGGCGCGACGAGTAGAAGTCCACGTAGTCGGCCACCTGGAAGGGCAGATGTAGCTCGACGTCGGCGGCCGGCACGAGCGCCGCCTCGATCCGATCGCCGTCGTCGGTGAGCAGCCGCGTCAGCTGATCCCGTGTCGACTGCCACTCCTCGGGCCCGGCCGCCAGAAAGGGATTGAGCGTCGGCGCCGACAGTGCCTCGCCGGGCATGTCGAGAAGGCCCATGGACGTGAGCGCCGCAAGGTCGAGGACCTGATCTCCGATCGCGACACAGACGCGTGGCTCCGCACCCGCGTGCGAGAAGACGCCGTACGGCAGGTGCTCGAGCGGGAAGGCCGCGTGTTCGAGCATCCGCGCGCTCACGGAGCCAGGACGCCGAGCGATCGCAGCTCGTCGACCGGCTCGCTGAAGCTGCAGCTCCCGATCGAGACGAAGGTTGATCTGCAGGCGGCCGCCAGGTCGGCCGCGCCGGCGCTGTGAGTGCGCCAGGCGAATGCGTCGGGACCCAGTCGAAAGGCCCGCGGATCGGTCTCTGCCAGCGCATCCTCCTCGTCTCCGAAGACCACTGCGGCGAGCAGGTTGAGGAAGCCGTGGCCATCCTTACCGCGCACGGCATGATGGAGCCCCGCGGTGGCCTTGAACGGCACGGCCGCGTCGCGGCAGCAGCGGATGAACGCTGCCAGCTCGCCGACTGTGGGCAACGCTGCGCCTCCGCAGCGCACCTTCGCGCGCAGGCCCAGCGCGGCGAGGCGTTCGACCCGGCGCTCGAGTTGCTCATCCGTGGGAAGCTCCACGTAGACCTCGGGCGCCGCAGCTGCGACCGCCGCGAGGTTCGCCGGCATGGGCAGCTCGACTGCCTCCGCACGAGTGTCGTCCAGCGCGGGTCGCTCCTCCCAAGGGCCGTCCAGCACGATCGAGAGGCGGGGCGGCCGGTCGGCGGGCAACGCGGCCAGCACGGACGCGGGGCACACGAAGCGGTTGACCATCCATGCGACGTCCCCCCGGAGCGCGGCCTCGTGCTCGGCGAGCGCGTCGGCGAGTGGCAACGACGCGGGAGGAAAGAGCGGCGCATGGTCGATCAGCAGCTCGAGTAGCGCCCGCCGGGCGTCCGTTCGGGTCTCGACGGCCTCCACCTGACAGAGCCTAGGCTCTGACTCCGCCCGGCGCGAGTAATCTGCGTGCGTGAAAGACGTCGCGCAGGACATCGAGCGTTGGCGCGTCCGTGGCGACGCGCACATAGCGGTCGCGACCGTGGTCGCAACACGCGGCTCGGCCCCGAGGCCGCTGGGGGCCAAGCTCGCCGTCTCCGAGCAAGGTGAGCTCGCCGGTTCCGTCTCGGGCGGCTGTGTCGAGGGAGACGTCGCCGAGCAGGCGCGCGACGTGCTGGCGAGCGGCGCGCCGCGGCTGCTCACGTACGGCATCTCCGACGACCAGGCGTGGGACGTCGGCCTGCCGTGCGGCGGCGAGATCGACATCTTCCTCGAGCGTCTCTAGGCAGACCCGTGCTCGAGCGGCTGCTGCAGGTCGTGCGGGATGAGGAGCGGGCCGTGCTCTTCACCGTGGTGGAGGGCGAAGACATCGGCGCCAAGCTGCTCGTGCTCGAAAACGGCGAGCGCGCCGGCGAAGGCCCACCCGACCTCGCCGAGCGTGCCCCGGAGCTGCTCCGCGGCGGACGTAACCGCCTGCTCGAGCACGACGGGCGAAAGGTGTTTGCCGAGCTCTACGGGCCGCCGCCGCGCCTGCTCGTCTACGGCGCCGTCGACACGGCCGAGTCCTTGTGCGCGCTGGCGCGGCCGCTGGGCTGGCACACGATCGTGGCCGACGCGCGTGGCCGCTTCGCCACAGAAGAGCGCATGCCCAGCGCCGGCGAGCTCATCGTCGGCTGGCCGGACGACGTGCTGGAGCGGGTGCGACCCGACTTCGGAACGGCGATCGTCGTCCTGACGCACGACGACAAGTTCGACGTCCCGCTCCTTGCGGCAGCGCTCGTCACCGAGGCTTTCTACGTCGGCGCGCTCGGCTCGCGGCGCAACCAGGCGCGCCGGCGCGAGCGGCTCCTCGAGCTGGGCGTCCCCGAGGATGACCTGGCGCGCATCCATGGGCCGGCGGGCCTCGACGTGGGCGCTTCGACGCCGGCCGAAACGGCGCTCGCGATCCTCGCCGAGATCATCGCCGTCCGCACCGGTCGCAGCGGGGGCAGCTTACGAGAGTCGAAGGCGCGGATTCACGCGACGACGGACGCGAGCGGAGTCGTCTCCTAGGACGCGGCGGCGGGCAGGCGAACGGCAAAACAGGCGCCCTGCCCGCCATCCGGCTCGTACCACGCTTCGCCTTCGTTCGCCCGTGCCAGCCCGCGCACGATTGCGAGCCCGAGGCCCGTGCCCTCGCCGTTCGACGAGCCCGTTGCGCCGGCGCGCGCGAACTTCTCGAACAGGTGCGGAACGAAGTCGGCGGGGACGCCCGGCCCCGCGTCGAGGACGCGCACGTCGACCGAGCCGTTCTCGGAGGAGGCGATCACCCGAATCGGCTCGCCGCCGTATTTGACGGCGTTGGCCAGGTAGTTGACGAGGATCTGTTCGACGTGTCCCTGGTCGGCGTGGACGCTCAGGTCAGCAGCGCAGACGACGCCGATCTCGCGGCCCTTGAAGCCGGCCGCGGCGCGGAGTACGACCGGCTCCAGCTCGAAGCGCTCGGCGCGCGGCGAGAGGGCGCCCGACTCGATCCGCGACATGTCGAGGAGATCTCTGATCAGGCGCGAGAGCCGGTCGGCTTGCGCCTCGATCACCTCGACGTAGCCGTACCGGTCCCGCTCTGGCGTCTGGTTCCACCGCTCGCGCAGGGTGCGCGCGAACCCGTAGATCGAGGTCAGCGGCGTGCGTAGCTCGTGGGAGGCGGTCGCCACGAAATCGCTCTTCGCCCGGTCGAGCGCCTCGAGCTGCACATTCGCTTCGGCGAGCTCTTCGAGTGCCGAATCCTTCTGTGCGCGCAGCTCCTCGTTCAGCTTCCAGGCGGTGATGCTGAACGCCGCGGCCATGCTGATCGCCGCGCCGTGGATTGCCGCCCAGCGCCAGGGGTTTGCTTGCGCGGCGGGATGGTTGTACACCGATCCGGAGTCGATCGCGCCGCCGATGCCGTGGTGCAGCACGACGTAAGCGAGGGCCAGCCCGAACGGTAGCCAGTCCTCGTAGAGGCCGAGGATGACGATCACGATGAAGAAGTGGAAGTGGGCCTCGATGTAGCCGCCTGAGAAGTGCGTCAGCAGCGCGGAGCAGGAGAGCAGCCCGATCGAGACGAGGCCCGCGCAAACTTTGCGTGGCCCGGGAATGAGCAGCGCCGCGACGGCGAAGGCACCGGGAATCAGGCCGCCCTCGGCGACGCTGTGCAGGACCGAACGGCCGGCAGCGATCCCGAAGATGGGCAGCGCGACCGCGTGGGCTCCGAGCAGGGCGAGCAGGAAATGGTGGCGCTTGCGCCAGAGCGCGTCCGGAAGCGTGTCTCCGCGAGGCAGTACGCGGCGAAGCTCAAGAGATGATGCGATAGCTCTCATTTCGCTGAGATGGGTCTCGCTGGCCTCTCGCAGTCGTTTGCGGCGACGCGCACAAGCGCAGGGGAGGTCAGGATAGCGGCGTTTGCAGGCGTATAGCGCGTCGCGATATAAGACGCGCAATGTTGCTTCGTGAGGTCGAGTACGCTCGGCCGGCCACTATCGACGACGCCGTTCGGCTTCTGAGTGCGCATCCGAACGCACGTGCGCTCGCCGGCGGGCAGACGCTGATCAACGTCATGAAGGCGCGGGCCGCGGCGCCGGACGTGCTCGTCGACCTGCACGATCTCGCCGGGCTGCGTGAGATTCGCGGCACGCCGGACGGTGGGCTCGAGATCGGCGCGATGGTGACCTATTCCCAGCTGATGGTGTCGCCGGACGTGAGCGAGCGGCGCCCGATCCTCGCCGACGTGGCCGCTCAGATCGCGGACGTCCAGGTGCGCAACCGCGGCACGCTGGGCGGGAATCTCTGCCTGAGCGATCCGACGAACCATTTCCCGCCGCTCGTGGTCGCAGCAGGGGCGGAACTGACGGTTCGCGGGCCGGAGGGAGAGCGCACGGTCGCCGCCGAGGAGTTCTTCCTGGGCGTCTACTTGACGGCCGTTGGTCCGGGCGAGCTGCTCACCAAGATTGTCGTCCCGCGGGCGTCCGGCGGTGACGGGTTCGCCTCGATCGCGATCGGCCGCGACGGCACGTGCATCGTCAACGCGGCCGCTTGCTTGAACGGCGGCGCGCCGCGGGTCGCCGTCGGATGCGTCTCGGCGACCCCCGTGCGCACCACCGAGTTCGAGCGCGGGCTCGAGGGCGGCGATCTGACCGAGAGCGCCGTGCGCGAGACGGCAAACGGTTTGGGCCGGGCACTCGACCCGCCATCGGACGTCCACGCCTCCGCGGACTACCGGCGCCACCTCGCAGAGCTCGTGGCCACCCGCGCGGTGCTGCAGGCGGCGGGGAGGCGCGGATGACCGAGGGCGCGGTCTCGAGCAAGCTCGTTCGGGTCGACGTGAACGGGCAGGCCTACGAGCGCGACGTCGAGGCCCGCCGGCTGCTCGTCCACTTCCTGCGTGACGACCTCGACCTGACAGGGACACACATCGGCTGCGACACCGGCAACTGCGGCGCCTGCACGGTGCTCGTGGACGGCGAGGCTGTGAAGAGCTGCATGTTGCTGGCCGTCCAGGCGGACGGCTCGACAGTCCAGACTGTCGAAGGGCTTGCGGTCGACGACGAGCTGACGCCGCTGCAGCAGGCCTTCTCTGCGCGCCACGCGCTCCAGTGCGGCTACTGCACGCCGGGCATGCTGATGAGCGCGACCTACCTGCTGCGCAACAACCCCGAGCCGACAGAGGCAGAGATCCGCAAGGCCATCCAGGGCAACATCTGCCGCTGCACCGGCTACGTGAACATCGTGGAGGCCATCACAGAGGCCGCCGCCGGGGGGCCCAAGTGACGGACATGTCCCTTGTAGGCACGCCCGAGGGACTGTCCCTAGGACCTGTCCCGACCGGCCGCGGGCAGGTTGCCGTCACGCGGACCTCTCCGGAAGGGTGCTGCGTGTGAGCGAGACAACCGTGGCACCGGTCGAGACCGACGTCGAGGCGCCGCAGAAGGGCTTCATCGGCGTCAATCACCCGCGCAAGGAGGACAAGCGGCTCGTCCAGGGCGAGGGCCTGTTCGTCGACGACGTCAAGCGGCACGGGATGGCCTACGTGCATTTCGTGCGCTCGCCCTACGCCCACGCGACGATCGGTGCCATCGACGTCTCGAAGGCGCTCGAGCTCGACGGCGTGTACGGAACGCTGACGGGCGACGAGGTGGCCACGCAGACCGACCCCTTCTTCCAGATCGCTCCGCTGCCGGGCGGCCACGTGAAGGACTACGCGCTGGCGGTCGGGCGCGTGCGCCATGTCGGCGAGCCGGTGGTGGCCGTCGCGGCAGCGACGCGCGAGCTGGCGCGCGACGCGGCCGAGCTCGTCGAGGTCGAGTACGAGTCGCTGCCGCCGGTGCTCGAGCCCGAGCGCGCTGCGGACCCGGACGCGACCCAGCTGCACGACGACGTCCCGAACAACACCATCTGGCAGGGCGAGTTCGACTGGGGCGACTACGACGGCGCGCTCTCGGCAGCCGACAAGGTCGTCCGCATCAAACGCCTGCACTTCGACCGTTTCTCCTCGACGCCGCTGGAGACGAGCGGTGCCGTCGTGGAGTACAACCGCGGCACCGGGCAGTGGACGATCCACTCCAACAACCAGTTCCCCGGCTTCGCGATCATCATGATGGCGCCGGCGCTGCGCACCGGGATGGACAAGCTGCGCTTCGTCTCGCAGGACATCGGCGGCGGCTTCGGCAACAAGATCTGCACGCACGTGCAGCTCGTGGCGCTCTGCCTGCTCGCGCGCAAGCTGCGGCGGGCCGTGCAGTGGACGGAATGGCGCACCGACCAGCACATGGCCAACTCGCACGGCAACGAGCGGCTGTTCCTCGACGTCGAGGTGCCTGTCACGAGCGACGGGCTGATGCTCGGGTTCAAGGCGCGCGTCGTCGACGACTGTGGCGCGTACACCCGTTACGAGCCGCTGGGCTGCATCATCTGGGCGCAGGTGACGCCGGGCGCCTACCGGTGGCGCAACGTGCGCGTCGACTTCACGCAGGTGTGCACGAACAAGTCGCCGGTCGGCCCAAACCGCGGCTACTCGCGCATGCAGCACCTGTGGTTCACCGAGCGCGTCATCGACATCGTCGCGCACGAGCTCGGGCTCGACCCGGTCGAGATCCGTAAGCGCAACTACATCCGCGCCGAGGAGATGCCGTACGAGACGCCGAACGGCTGCGTCTACGACTCCGGCGACTATGCGCGCTGCCTCGACGATGCGCTTGCGCTTGTCGACTACGAGAGCGTCGCGGAGCGCCGCCGGGACGCAGAGTCGCGGGGCAAGCTGCTCGGCGTCGGCATCGGCTCGACGCTGGATTCGGGCACGAACAACTTCGGGCAGTCCACGCTCGTGAACCCCGATCTGCAGTTCTCGGGCAACAACGAAGTGGCGAGCGTGAAGCTCGACATCTTCGGAGAGATCGTCGTCACGCTCGGCACTACGCCGCAGGGCCAGGGCCACGAGACAACCGCTGCGCAGGTGGTTGCCGACATTCTTGGCGTCACCCCTGACGACGTGAACGTGCGTGCAGGGCACGACTCGTACTGGAACTCGCACGCGGGCTTCTCGGGCACGTACGCGAGCCAGTTCGCCGTCACCGGGCTGGGCGCCGTCAAAGGCGCGACGGACCAGCTCGCCGAGCAGATCCGCAAGCTGGCGGGTGCCGTGCTGGGCGGCGTGCCGCCCGACCAGATCGTGCTCGAGGGCGGCTTCGCCAAGATCCGCGACAACCCGGAGGCGGCGCTGCCCTTCATGGCCTGCGGAGCGATCGTCAACGCGAACAACGCCGTGCTCCCGCTAGAGCTGCGCGACATCACGCTCAACTGCCGCTACGTCTACGTGCCGCCGCACCAGCTGCCGGACAAGGAACGCAAGTACGGCAACCTCACGCTGACCTACGCGACACAGATCCACGCATGCATCGTCGAGGTCGACCCCGACACGGGCGTGTACGAGATCGTCAACTACGCCGCCATCGACGACTGCGGCGTGCGCATCAACCCGCAGATCGTGGAGGGCCAGGTGCACGGCGCGATCGCGCAGTCGCTCGGCGCGGCCACGCACGAGACCTTCCCCTACGACGAGGAGGGCAACCTGCTGACGCCCAACTTCTACGACTACCACGTGCCGCACGCGCTCGACATGCCTCCGCTCAAGACGGGCTACGTCGAGTCACCGTCGCCGTTCACGCCGCTCGGCGCGAAGGGGATGGGCGAAGGCGGCGGCGCGGGACTGTCCGCCGTCTGCTCGGCGCTGCAGGACGCCCTGCGCTCGGCGGGCGGGGCGATCGTCTACGACAGCTGCAATCCGTACTGGCGCGTATGGGAGCTGCTCTCGAGGCCGCAAGACTCACGCGCGCTCGTCGAGGTGGAGAGCCGATGAGGATTGAGGGGACTAAGTCGTTCGCCGCTCCGCGAGAAACCGTCTGGAGCGTGCTCAACGACCCCGCGCAGATGGCACAGACGATGCCGAACGTGCAGAGCTTCGAGGTGCTCGATGAGCGGCGCTGGAAGGCGCACGTGGCTGTGCCCCTCGGGCTCGGGGCGCTCAAGATGCGCATCAACTTCGACAAGACTGAGGAACGCCCGCCCGAGTTCGCGAGGCTGAAAGCCAAGGGCGAAGGCGTCGGCGCGCTCCTCAGCATGGAGACCCAGTTCGAGCTCGGCGATCAGGACGGCGGCGGCACCGAGATGCGCTGGCAGGCGGACGTGCAGATCGCTGGACCGGTGGGGGCAATGGGCCAGCGCGTCATCCAGCCGATCGTCAGCCAGCAGGTGCAGCAGGTACTGGCCGCGCTCGCACGCCAGGTGCAGCAGGCGGCCGGCAGCGACGATGGCTGAGTTCGAGGAACAGCGCGGCAGCGACACGCCGCCGCAGGACTCGGACCGGGCCGGCCAGGCGGGCGGGGCGGAACCGAGCATCGAGGCCGAGCCGCAGACCGATCCCGAGCTGAAGGACTACGGCCCGCCGGCCGACGCCGATGCGGAAAGCGAGCCCGACGCCGGGTCGAGCGGGGCAGAAGAGGGGCTTAGTCCGTGGGCGCCCGAGTCGTACTCGGACGAGCCCGAGGGCCCCACCGCCGCTACCGACTAGCCGACGCCTCCTGCGCGAGCGCCCCGGCGTTCGCCGCGTAGCTCCCCATGCCGAGCTCGCGGTAGGTCGCGAGCGCCGCTGCCAGCAGGCGCTGCGCGTGCGCGCGGTCTCTCGGCGCCGCCCGTTCCAGGCACAGGCGCGCGTAGTCCTCGTGTGTCTGCGCGAGCCAGGGCCGGGCGCCGATGCGCTCGTTCATCTCGACGGCTTGCTGGAAGTGGCGCTCCGCGTCCTCCCACTCGCTCAGGGTCGCAGCCAGGATTCCGAGGTAGCGCGCGACGGAGCCGACGCCGATCTCGGGGTAGCCCACCGCGACCCGGTCTGCATAGGGCAGCAACTTCCCGTACAGCAGCCGCGCGCGGCGCACGTCGCCGAGCGATCGCGCCGTCTCGGCCAGCAGGCTCATGCCGACGAGCCACTCCTCGTCGAACGGGAGCGCGGCGAAGTCGTCTTTGGCGAGCCTCTCGAACGCGATCCGCGCGTCCGCTTCCCGGCCGAGCTCGTCGTAGAACCGGGCGAGGATGCAGTCGAAGACCGGATACGTGCGGTGCTGCACTGCGTCGCGCTCAGACTCGAAGAACGGTTCGAGCTCGTCGAGCCGGCCCTGGAACCTCCTCAGGATGTACAGCTGCATGCCGTGCGACGTGACCGCGTCCCAGGGCTGTGCCAGCCGGCCGAGCTCGAGCGCTTCGTGAATCAGCCGGTCCGCCTCGATGAGCCTTCCCTCGACGAGCGCGAGCTGCGCCTGAAAAACGGCGGCGAAGAATTTCTGCGACGGCTGGCGCAGTTCGCCCGCGAGCCTCGCCATCGCGTCCGCGTCGGTCTTCGCACGCGACATCTCGCCGAGCTCGTGTAAGGCCTCCCCGCGGTGATCGTAAGCCTCCACCGCACGTTCCAGGTCGCCTACCTCCAGCGCAACCTGAACGAGCTCGGTCGCCAGCTCGACCTGCCGTGCCGTGTGGTCCGGTGAGTGATTGGCCGAGATGTAGCCGGCGAGCGCGTAGGCCAGCGTCGTCGGGTCGCCGAGCCGGCGAGCCATTTCCAGAGCCTCGCGGCTCAGCGAAGCCCTTCGCTCGCGGGGGAAGCGGGCGTCGCGAAGCGGTCCTCCGGCGAGCCGGGCGAGCAGCTTGGCGCGCAGAGTCGAGTCGCCAGCGCCGAGCGCGTCGAGAGCATGCTCTAGCAGGGGCACCAGGTACTCGTCGTCTCTGGAGACATCCCACAGAAGCCTGCCGCCGTACTCGAGCGCCGCGCGCGCGAGCTGTGCGGACAGCCCCAGTTCCTCCGCAAGCTCGGCCGCCCGGCGATACGCCAGCTTCGAGGCGAGGTTGTCGCCGGCTCTTCCCTGGGCGTTCCCGAGCATCAGTAGGAGCTCGCAGCGATCGGCCGGGTCGGCGACGAACGTGAGCGCCATCTCGTAGTGGCGCACCGCTTCCTCGTACGCGAGCAGGCCGACGGCTCGGTTGCCGGCGCGGAGCGCATACTCGGTTGTCCTGCCTGCCCCTCCTGCGTGGGCGGTCTCGAAGAAGTGATAGGCCAGCTCGGAGAGATGCGGCTCGAGGTCGTCGGCGTAGAGCGACTCGAGCGCCTCGCCCGCTCGCCGATGGAGCTGGACGCGCCGCGCCATGCTCAGCGCGTCGTAGAGCGTGTCGCGGATCAGCGCGTGCCCGAAGCGCAGCCGGCCGGGCGAGCTCGGCACCTCGCCGACGACGCGCTGAGCCAACGCCTCGTCCAGCGCCTCGAGCAGCTCGTCCTCGGGAAGCTCGCTCAGTTGCGCCAGAGCATCCAGCGCGAACTCGCGGCCGAGCACCGAGGCGAGCACGAGCAGACTGCGGCACGGCTCGGACAGCCGCCGCACGCGCTGCCCGATCACGCCACGGACGCTTGGCGGGATGCGCAGGTGCACGTCCGCCTCGCCTAGTCGGCCCTCGGCATCCAACAGCCGGACGACCTCGCCGATGAACAGCGGGTTCCCCTCGGTCTCGCCGTGGATCGCCTCGGCCAGCTTCGGCGCGGGAGTGAGGCCGGCGGTGCGCTCGACGTACTCGCCGACGTCCTGCTCGCTCAGTCCCAGGAGCGGGATGAGATGTGTCGCCGGCTCGCGTGCGACCTCGGCCAGCGTCGTCGCAAGAGGGTCGCGAACGGTCGGGTCGACGTCCCTGTAGGCGCCGACGACGAGCAGATGGCTGCCCGAGAGCTCGCGGGCGAGAAACTGGAGCAACAGAAGCGAGGGCGCATCGGCGGCGTGCAGGTCGTCGAGGACCACCACGAGGGGCCGCGTCGCTGCGATGCTCTTGATGAAGGCCGCCGCGGCGTCGAACAGGCGGAATCGTGCGCCCTCCGTCTCGATCACGGGCGGCTCGGGGAGGTCGGGGAAGAGCTCACGGAGCTCCGGCAGAAGCTGGGCGAGGTCGGGTCCGCCCGCACCGAGCTGTGCTCGCAGCGTCGCGGGCTCCGTCTCGCGGATGTACGCGCGCAGCGACTGCACCCACGGCCAGTAGGCGGGCGCGCCGCCTGCTTCCCAGCAGCGCCCGACAAGCACCTGCGCCCGGTGGCCTCGTGCGCGGGCCATCAGCTCCTCCGCGAGCCTGGTCTTGCCGATGCCCGGCTCACCGGCGAGCAGGACGAGCCGACCACTGCCGGCCAGAGCGTCGTCGAGCGCGCCCTCGAGCTCGGCGAGCTCGCGCTCCCGGCCCACGAATACGCCGGTTGCCTGCCAGCCCGCCTCAGCAGCGGCCTCGGTCGCTGCCGCGGGCGGGTCGAGCGACGGGTCCTGCCGGAGGATCGCCCGCTCGAGATCTTGTAGTGCACGGCGCGGCTCGATCCCGAGCTCGTCGACGAGCGTCCGGCGCGCTGCCTGGTAGGCCTCGAGCGCTTCGGCCTGGCGGCCGCAGCGGTAGAGCGCCAACATGAGCTGGCCGCGTAGGCGCTCGCGAAGTGGGTGCTCCCGCACGAGCACCTCGAGCTCGCCCACGAGATCCGCGTGCGCTCCGAGTGCCAGGTCGGCGTCGATCCGCTCTTCCAGGGCGGCCACTCGAAGCTCCTCGAGGTGACCGACTTCGGCTTGCGCAAAATCCGCGTAGGCGAGGTCGGCGAGCGGCCGTCCCCTCCACAGGCCCAGCGCCTGTCGTAGCGTGCGGCCCGCCTGCGCTGCATCGCCCGCGGCCCTGCTGCGGCGGGCGTCGCCGAGAAGCTGCCGGAAGCGGTCGGCGTCGAGCTCGCCGGACCGCACCTCGAGGGTGTAGCCGGCGCGATTCGTGTTGATGCGCCCGGCTCCGAGCGTCTTGCGGAGTGCGAACACGTGCCCCTGGACGGCCTTGTTGGCGGTGCGTGGTGGCGAGGCGCCCCATACCGCGTCGATGATGCGATCGACGGAAACGGTCTCGTTGGCGTGCAGGAGCAGCGCCGCCAGCACCGCGCGCCGGCGGCCGCCGCCGAGGTCGAGGACGCGATCGTCGGCAACGACCTCCAACGGCCCCAGGATGCCGAACTCCATACGCTCCGCTTGTATCCGGTCGGAAGGTGGCTTGCAACCATGCGGCCCGTTGCCGACGCCGCGCCGGATAGCCTCCTTTCCAGGTCTTGGCCGCGATGACTCTCTCTGCCGCAACGGGCGACTCGGTCGCTCGTCTCGAGCAGCGCGACGGCGCTTGGCTGGTCGAGCTCGCCCTCGAGGGCAGCGGGGCGCAATGCCTCGCGCTCGCGGGGCAGGCGCTCTACACGGGCTGCCGGGGCCGGGGGGTCTGGCGTAGCGACGACCAGGGCCGGACCTGGCGCGACCTCCAGCTCCCCCAACAGGACGTCTTCTCGGTCGCCGTGTCCGCGGCGGACGGCGCCGTCTACGCTGGCACCGAGCCGAGCATGCTGTTCCGGTCCCGTGACGGTGGAGCGACGTGGGAGGAGCTCTCGGCGCTCCGTGAGCTCCCTTCGGCCCCGACCTGGAGCTTTCCACCGCGTCCCTGGACATCGCACGTCCGCTGGATCGCGCCCAGCCCGCACGACCCCGCGCTGCTGCTCGTCGGCATCGAGCTGGGCGGCCTGATGCGCAGCACCGACGGCGGCCGCACGTGGGAAGACCATCGGCCGGGGGCGCAGCCTGACGTCCACTCAATCACCTGGCACCCGAGTGTCGAGGGGCGCGCGTACGAGGCGGGAGGCGGCGGCGCAGCGTGGAGCTTCGACGCGGGCGCCACCTGGCGGCCCGCCGACGAGGGCCGCGACCGCCATTACACCTGGGCGCTGGCCGTCGATCCGGATGATCCCGACTGCTGGTACGTCTCTGCGAGCCGCGGGCCGTTCGACGCCCATAGCACCGGCCGGCACGCTCAGGCGTTCGTCTATCGCTGGCGCGGCGACGGCCCCTGGGAGGGACTCGACGGCGGACTGGCGACGCCGCTCGACGCAATGCCCTACGCGCTCTCGTTCGTCGGCGGGCGCCTCTTTGCCGGGTTGCGTGACGGACGGCTGTACGCGAGCGCTGACGGTGGCGCCAGGTGGGCCGAGCAAGAGATGCGCGGAGAGCCTCTGCCCAGCATTGTTGCGCTCGCCGGTTAGCTGCGTCCCTGGCGCGGATAGGGTTGGCGTGTGCGGACGATCGTGGTCGGCTATGACGGTTCAGACGGCGCCAGGCGGGCGCTCGACCGAGCCGTCGAGCTCGCCCGCGCGCTGTCGTCGCGGATCGTGGTCGTGAGTGCGGCGATGATTCCGCCGGCGGTCGATCCCCTGTCGCCTGGCCCGGTTCTGGCTGTCGAGCCGGCGTGGGCAGCCGGTCTCAACGCCGAGGAGCTGGCCGAGCGGATCATCGCGGAGGCGCGTGCGCAGCTCGAGGGGTCCGGGATCGAGGTGGAGTACGCGCCGCGGACCGGCCCCGCCGACGACGCGATCATCGACGTCGCAGACAGCGTCGGGGCCGACCTGATCGTCGTCGGAACCCGTGAGCCGGGTTTTGTGACGCGTCTCCTCGAAGGGAGTGTCAGCGAGGACGTCGCTCGCCGAGCGCATCGCGACGTGCTGATCGTCCACCCGGAGCACGCCGCGAAGCAGTAGGTGCGCGAGCAGGAGTAGGTGACCTGCTTGCCGGGAATGCCGCCACCATGTCGCCCGACAAGCGCACCCTGACCTTCGCGAACCAGCTGGGGCTGCACGACGCCACCGGTGAGCTCTTCCTGGCGCGCATGCTCGAGGAACGCTTGAAGGAGCTGCGCTTCGACGGCTGGGCGACGTCGACGCAGTCGCTCGACGCGCTCGGCGATCCGGAGCTTCGTGTCGTGTCGGAAGGGCGTGAGGCTGGGCTCTTCGCGTTTCCCGACGCGCTCGTCGACGTCAGCCTGAGCGGTGGTCATGTGATGGTCGCGGTCGGCTCTGCGCGGGCGGCCTCGGCCGACGGCGCGATGGCACGTCTGCGAGATCTCTTTCCCGCGCCGGATCTCTCGTCGAAGCACGAGGTCCAGGTGACGTTCTGGACCTACGGGCCGCATGGACCGCAGCCCGCCTGGCGATCGATAGCCGTCCCCGGCTGGGACGAGATAAGCGAGAACTACACCTCACCCACGCGCGTCGAGCTGGAGCGGCTCATGCGGGGGTTCCAGCCCGCGCACGGCGGACAGCTCATCCTCTGGCACGGCCGGGCGGGGACCGGGAAGACGTTCGGGCTGCGCGCCCTCGCGTGGGAATGGCGGGAGTGGTGCGAGTTCCACTACATCGTCGACCCGGACTCGTTGTTCGGCGAGCACGCCGACTACCTGATCAATGTGCTGCTCCAGCCCGGTTACGAGGCGATGGCGATGCACTCGAGCGTCGCTGCGCTGATGCAGATGCAGGGCGGCGGGTTCGAAATGGACATGGGCTTCGAGGGAGCCGACGAGGAGGACGGCTCGTCCACGGGGCGAAAGGCCTGGAGGCTGCTGCTCCTCGAGGACACGGGCGAGCTGCTCACGGCCGACGCCCGCGCCTCGATGGGCCAGGGGCTCTCACGTTTCCTCAACGTCGTCGACGGCCTGATCGGTCAAGGGCTCCGCATCCTCGTGCTCGTCACGACAAACGAGGAGATCCGTCGTCTGCACCCGGCCGTCGCGCGTCCGGGGCGCTGCGCTGCGAACGTCGAGTTCCGGCCGCTCGAGCCGGAGGAGGCGGCCCTCTGGCTGGCTCGGCACGGTGTCGAGGAGGCCGATCAACAGGCGACGACTCTCGCCTCGTTGTACGCGCGCCTTGCGGACTTCACCGGCGGGCAGGTCGAGCGGATGACCGGGTTCGCCGCACCCTGACCTCCGCGCCAGCCCGGAGCCGAAACGCAGCCGTGAGAGTATTCCCTGGTGCCTCCGCCCTTCCGCATCGGCGTGATGCAGCTCACGATGGAGCCGCTCGAGGAGATGCTGGAGCACGCGCGCGCGATGGATCGCGCCGGCCTCGACACGATCTGGCTCGCCGAGGCGTACCCCTGGTGGCGCAAGCACGGCATGGAGGCGCGTTCATCGACTGTTGTCTCCGCGCTGATGGCGCGTGAGACCGAGCGTCTCACGATCGGCTGGGGGATCATCTCGCCGTTCACCCGCCACCCGGTGCAGGCGGCGATGGACGCACGAGTCGTCCAGGAGGCGGCGGGGCCAGGGCGTTTCCTGCTCGGCTACGGCACATCGAAGATCTTCCTGAACAACGTGAAGCGCGGCGGCGAGAAGCTCTCGACGCTCGGAGCCATGCGCGACGCCGTCACGATTACGCGCGGAGTGCTCGAAGGCGGCGCCTTTGACTACGACGGCAAGGTCTTCAGCGCCTCGGTTCCTCCGCTGGCGGACGATGCGGACACGCCGCGCGGGGCTCCGCCCGTCTACGTGGCCGCAACCGCCCCCAGGATGCAGCAGCTCGGCGGCGAGCTGGGCGACGGGCTGCTGACGCCCTCCATCACCACACCGGCATTCGTTCGCCACACGCGCGAGAACGTCGAGGTCGGCGCTGCACGCTCGGGCCGGGATCCCGCCGATGTGGACATCGGCTGCACGATCGTCGCGTCGATCGCCGGGGATCGCGAGGAGGGCCGTGACGGCGCGCGCGAGATCGCCGCCATGTATCTCGCCAACAAGTTCCAGAACATCAGGGGCGCGGCGGACACGCTCCTCGAGCTGGCTGGAATCGAGATGGACGAGCTTCGCCCCGTCGCGGAGGCCATGGAGAAGGGAGGTCGGCTGGCCGCGAAGGAGCAAGTCACCGATGACCTGCTCGACCGCTGCAAGCCGATCGCAGGCACTCCTGCCGACTGCATCGAGGCCATCGAGGAGTACCGCGAGGCAGGATGCTCACATGTGATGCTCGAGCTCTGGGGGGCGCGCCGGCCCGAGCAGATCGAGCTCTTCGGCCGCGACGTCGTCCCACACTTCACCGTGACCGGATGAGAGAGATCGTCTCTCGCGTAGAGCGCAACCGCCTCGTCGAGACGGCGGCTGACCTCGTCGACATTCCGAGCCCCACTGGCTTCGAGCAGAAGATCGCCGAGTACATGGGCGAGACGCTGGACGGGCTCGGCCTGCAGGTGTCCTGGCAGGAGGTCGAGGATGGCCGCCCTAACGTGGTGGGCCTGCTGCCCGGTGCAGGCGGCGGCAAGAGCCTGATGTTCAACGGCCATATGGACACGTCGTACTCGGGCCGTGAGCCGTGGCTCAAGGGGCGCGGGTTCCAGCCGCAGGCGGACGTGGGCGGTGGTGCCATCTACGGCCTGGGCATCTCGAACATGAAGGGCTCGCTCGCCTGTTACGTCGAAGCGGTGCGCGCGATCCGGGACGCACGCGTCACGCTCGAGGGCGACCTGATCTTGGCCGCGGTGGTCGGTGAGATCGAGAAGACGCAGTGGGGCGAAGACTTCCGCGGCAAGCAGTACCGCGGCTACGCGGCCGGCAGCCGGCACCTGGTCGCGCACGGCGGCATCGCCGACATGTGCCTGCTGGGCGAGCCGACCGAGCTCAAGGTCGTGCTGGGCCACTTCGGCGCGCTCTGGGTGCGCATCTCGACGCGCGGAGCCTTCGTGCACACCGCGTTCAGCGACGGGCAGCTGGACTCGAACGCGATCGTGCGGCTGCGAGACGTCCTCGACTCCGTGCTCGAGTGGATTCCTGACTGGGAGGAACGCGCCTCCTACCATGGCGTGCGAGGGGTCGTCAACGTCGGCGCTGTACGCGGCGGCTTTCCATGGCGCGTCTCCCGTACACCGGGGCGTGCCGACCTCTTCCTCGACGTACGGGTGCCGCCGACGATGGCGATGACCGAGGGCCGAGCGGCGATTTCCCGGCTGGTGGCGGAGCTGCGCGACCGCTATCCGGAGCATGGCGTCGAAGCGGAGATCTACGTGACCGCGCCCGGCGCCGAGATCGCCGAGGATCACACGCTCGTGCAGGCGGTCGACGAGAGCCACCGCGAGGTGTTCGGACGCACGCCCGAGCGTGACACGGTGCGCTGGTTCTCCGATGCTTCGGTGCTCTCGCGCTACGGCATCGCGACTCTGAACTACGGGCCGTCGAGCGGACTGCCGGGCGCCGAGGGAGAGAGCATCGAGATTCGTACGCTGGTCGACACTGCGCGCGTGTACGCCATGACGGCTGCGCGTATCTGCGGCGTCGCGTGAGCACGGATCCGTACGTCCTGCCGGCCGATTTGCCGGTGCCGGCTGACGACGGCGCCGCCGACCATCTGCCCGGCCAACGCATGCCGGCGCTGGTACTCGACTCGTCGCGCGGTCGGGTCGACCTGGGCGAGCTTGCCGAGCGCCGGCTCGTGCTCTACGTCTACCCGCGCGCCGGACGGCCTGGGCGCCCCTCGTTCCCGGGCTGGGACGACATTCCGGGAGCGCGGGGCTGCACGCCTCAGTCGTGTGCGTTCCGCGACCACGCTGCAGAGCTGGCCGCGCTCGGGGCGGGCGTAGCCGGGCTCTCCGCACAGCCCCTCGACGACCAGGTTGAGTTCGCCGAGCGCAATCACATCCCGTATCCCGTGGTTGCCGACCCCGCGCTGCAGCTCGGCGGCGCGCTGACCCTGCCGACCTTCGAGGTCGCAGGCGTGACCCTGTACAAGCGCCTGGCGCTCGTGGCCGAGCGCGGCGAGATCGTCAAGGTCTTCTACCCGGTCTTCCCGCCCGACCGCAACGCGGCCGAGGTGCTTGCCTGGTTGCGTGAGCGCTGACTGCCTGGTGTGCCGCGAGATCCGCGGAGAGGTCGAGCTGCCTGGCGGCCCGCTCATCGAGGACGAGCTCGTCGTCGGGTTCCACCTGCCCCCGATCGAGCAGTATCCGCGGCAGTTGCTCGGACATCTCATGGTCGTTCCGCGCCGCCACGCACCCGGCTGGGCGGACTTGACGGACGCAGAGGCGGCCGCGACCGGCGTCGCGATCACACGGGTGTCGCGAGCGTTGCACGGCACGATCGACCTCGAGCGCGTCTACAGCGCCGTCATCGGTCATCAGGTTCCGCACCTGCACGTGCACGTGTTCCCGCGCTACGCCGGCACGCCGGCCGAGGTCGGCTGGATGGAGTCAGGCGAGTGGGAGGGTGCCCCGCACGGCGGCGCCGGCGAGATCGATGAGCTGGTCGGCCGGCTGCGCGCCGCGCTTGCGTAGAGTCGGGCGCGATGAGGCTGGCAACGTTCGAAGTTGAGGGCGCGACGGCCGTCGGCGAAGTCCGCGACGGCCGCGTGGTCGAGCTCGATGCGCCGGACATGCGGACGCTGTTAGAGCGCGGCGGGCGGGTTCCCACCGGACGCGAGTGGTCGCTCGAGGACGTGCGTCTCCGCGCACCGATCGTGCCGCGCAAGTTCTTTCACACGGCCGGCAACTTCCGCGAGCACGAGGAGGAGTCGAAGCGTGTCGGCTGGTCGCACAAGATCGCGCCGTGGATCGTCTTCTTCCAGAACGTGGATGCGATCATCGGGCCGGACGACCCCGTCGTCTATCCGGAGCACCTGACCGAGGAGCTCGACTACGAGCTGGAGCTGGCGGTCGTGATCTCGAAGCCGGGGCGCTGGTTCGGGCCAGAGGAGGCGGCCGACTACATCGGCGGCTACGTGATCTTCAACGACATCACGGCGCGTGACATCCAGCGGCGCGAGATGGAGTCGGGCGTGTTCTCGTTCTGCAAGGCGATCGACACCTTCTGCCCGCTGGGGCCGTGGATCGTCACGCCGGACGAGATCCCCGATCCGCACGACCTGGCCATGGAGCTGAGGGTGAACGGCGAGTCGCGTCAGGTCTCGCACTCGTCGCGCATGTCGGTGACGATCCCGGAGATCCTCGCCCACTATTCGCCGCTCGGCTACAGCGCCGGCGACGTCGTCTCGACCGGAACGGTGTCCGGCGTGGCCGGGTTCAGCGACGACCCCAAGGCCTTGTACCTCAAGCCCGGCGACGTGATGGAGGCCGAGATCGAGCGCATCGGCGTGCTGCGCAACCCGGTCATCTCCTGGCAAGAAGCGCACGGCGAGCCGGCGCGCGAGCGCCTCCGCTGGTAGTCACAAAAAAGTGACGACCTGCCCACACCTGTCCAATGTGGCCATGTCCAGGGACTGTCCCCGGTGGTGTGACGAATGAGTGCCGATCCGTCCACAACGACCCGGACGACGATCGGCGACGTGGAGCTCGCTGCGCTGCCTGACGCGCTGGGCCTGCTGGGCGAGCTCGACGACCTGTATCCGGACACGCCCGCCCAGGCGTGGGCGCCCTACCGCGCGCTCTATCCCGAGCTGTTCGCAGGCACGAAGTGGCGCCTGCCGGTGACCTGCTACCTCCTGCGGACGCCGGCGCACACGGTCGTCGTCGACGCGGGCGTAGGACGGCCCGGCGTCTGGGACTGGGAGGCTGTCTGGGAAGGCGGACTGCCTGCGGCTCTAGCCGCCTGCAACGTAGAGCCCCGCGCCGTTGACCTGGTCGTACTGACCGACCTGCACGTCGACCACGTCGGCTGGTTGGCGGACGGCGGGCTCTTCCCACGGGCGCGCTACGTCGTTCACAGAGAAGCACTCAACTTCGCACGCGAGCACTCACGGGTGCTCTGGCTGCGCGAGACGCTGGACGAGCTCGACGAGCGGGGGCTGCTCGACGTGGTCGACGGCGAGGCCGAGCTGGCTCCGGGCCTGACCGCGACGCCGCTCCCCGGCCACTACCCCGGCCACCAGGGCGTTCGAGTCGTCTCAGGCGGCGCCCACGCCCTGCTCGTCGCGGACGCCGCGGTTCATCCGGCTCTTCTCGACGCGCCGGGCTGGCGCTACGAGTCGGATCACGATCACGTAACCGCCGCTGCCACTCGTCAGGCGCTCGTCACCGACCTCGTGGGCAGCGAGGTGATCGTCGCCTGCGGGCACTACCCCGCAGGCGGTATCGGTCGCCCCGCTCGCGTGGAGGAGCGCGTCGTGTGGGAGCCGCTGTGATCCAGGTCGTCTCCGTGCTCGGTGCGCTCACGATCCTGGCCGCCTACTCCGGCAATCAGTTCGGCCGCCTACGCACGACAAGCCTCGCCTATACGGTCGCGAACGCCGCCGGTGCCGCGGTGCTGGCGGTCGTAGCCGCGCTTGAAGAGCAATGGGGCTTTCTGCTGCTCGAGGGCGTCTGGGCGCTCGTAGCGCTAACGGCCACGGCTCGCCTGCTGCGCGGACCGACGCCCGCATGACCTGGCCGCGTGACGGTGCCAAGCTCGACCGCGTCCGTGCGCTGCTCGAGGAGCACGACGTGGATGCGCTCGTCGTTCGCGCCCCCGACAACGTCCTGTACCTCTCCAACTACTGGCCGATGAAGGGTTACGACGTCGTTGTCTTCGGACGCGACGGCGAGACTATGCTCGCGGCCCTCGAGCCTCAACGCGAAGACGCAGAGCGTCAGGCGTGGACGGAGGATATTCGTCTCTTCAGGGGCTACGACGAGTTTGATCCGCGTCCGCCGACCGCCCGCGCGCTCGAGGTGGCGCAACATGCCGTCCACGAGCACGGCTACGAGCGGATCGGACTCGAGCTGTCGCTGGGCACACAGGCTTCCGACCGCATGGTGGGCGAGCCGACCACCTACACGCACGACTTCTTCCACGCGTTCGGCACCGACGTCGTCGACGCGACGCCCCTCCTCGTCGAGGCGCGCGCTGTCAAGACCGAGCAGGAGCTGGAGCGGATGGGCCTCGCCAACGAGCTGGCCGCGCTTGCCATGGAGCACGTGCGCGAGCGGCTGCGGCCCGGGATGAAGGAGAGCGAGGCCGCGGCGCTCTGGGAGGGCTTCGTTCACTCGGTAGGAGTCGGCTACCAGGGCCGGGTGGAGATGGCGCGCGGCTTCGCGCTCGTGTGGTCCGGACCGGGCATCCGCACGTTCACGGCCACGGGTGACCGGCCGGTGCAGGAGAACGAGCCGACGCTCTTCGAGATCTGGGTCTGCGCCGACGGGTACTGGTGCGATCACACGAAGAACCTCTGCCCCGGACGGCTCACGCCAGAGTACGAGCGTCTACTCGAGCTCCTGCTCGCCGTCTTCGACGAGGCGGTGGCGCACTGCCGCGACGGCGCGGCTCTGAACGAGCTCGATCGGCTGATCCGTGCCCGCCTGGCAGAGGGCGGCTACGCCGGCCAGCCGTCGCACCCGGTCGCGCACGGGGTCGGCGCCAGGGCCCACGAGCCTCCATACGCGCACCAGGCGGGGGGCGGGCGGCTGAGCGCGGGCATGGTGCTCGCAATCGAGCCCGGCGCGTACTGGGAAGGCGGAGGCGGCCTGCGCCTGGAGGACAACTTTCTCGTCACGGCGGGTGAGCCTGAGAAGCTGTGCTCGTTCCCGGACGACTTCCGCACCCTGTGAACACAAACCCCACCCTCCCAAGGGGGGAGGTTGGCGTGTCCGCCCGCGTGCGGTCGAGCCTAGCCCGCGGGAGCGCGCGGGTCTGTGCCGGAAATGCGCCGAAAGCGCGGGGAGCTCCGTGAGCCAGGTCGATCACTTCGACTCCGTGGCGGCGCACTACGACGACCTGCGCAATCCCGCGGCGCCGGAGCGCTTCGCGCTGCTCGACCGCGTCGGCGCCCTCCGCGGCACGCGCCTGCTCGACATCGGCTGCGGAACCGGCGCGCAGCTCCACGCGCTCAGGGACGTGCTGGGCTGCCGGGTGAGCGGCATCGACGCCTCGCCGGGCATGCTTCGCGAGGCACGCGCGAAACTCCCGGACGCCGACCTGCGCCTGGGCCGCGCCGAGCAGCTGCCGTTCGGCGACGGAGAGTTCGAGCGGGCGCTGATGCTGCTTGTCGTGCACCACTTCGACCGAAGCGCGGCCTTCGCGGAGGCGCATCGCGTGCTCGAGCCGGGTGGCCGCCTGCTCATTCAGACTCCCGACCCGAACGCATTCCAGCGCTTCTGGATGGCGCCGCTCTTCCCCTCGTATGTGGATGTCGAGCAACGCCGCTTTCCGACGGGCGAGACCCTCGAGCGCGAGCTCCGCACAGCAGGCTTCGAGGCGGTCACGATCATCCGTCACGCCATTCCACGCAGCTTCACGCGCGACGAGGCGGTCGCGCGCATCCGCGGGCGCTACGCGTCCACCTTCGACCACCTGAGCGACGAGGAGTACCGCACCGGCCTCGCCAGCGCCGAGCGCGACCTAGCCGACACCGTCGAGTACACGTTCGAGATGCTCATCGTGCGAGCCGACCGGTGAACGACCGGATCTGGACGGGCGAGCTCAACGAGCCGCACGCATTCGCGGCGGAGGTCGGCTTCTACGACACGACGCTCCGCGACGGCGAGCAGACCGTGGGCGTCGTGCTCGATCCGCAGCAGAAGCTCGAGATCGCACGACGTCTGGACGATCTAGGTATCGAGCGCATCGAGGCCGGGTTCCCGCGCGTCTCGGAGGAGGACCGGGAGGCGGTGCGGCTGATTGCCGAGGCGGGTCTCGATGCGGAGATCTGGGGGTTCGCGCGCGCTGTGGCGGCCGACGTCGAGGCGCTGGTGGAGCTCGGCGTGCAGGCTGCGGTCATCGAGTCGCCGATCAGCGACTTGAAGCTCCGCGCGCTCGGCGTCTCGCACGACGAGATGGTCGACCGCATCCGCAAGGCCGTCTCGTTCGCGACGAACCACGGCGTCATGGTCGCCTACTTCGGAGTCGACAGCACGCGTGCCGACCCGGAGTTCTTCGACCGCGCCTACGCGGCCGCCGTCGAGGCGGGCGCGCGCGAGGCGGTGGTCGTCGACACGATCGGCGTCGCGTCGCCCGAAGCAGCGGGCTCGCTCGTCGCCCGGGCGCGCGACCGGCTCGGCCCGGACGTGCCGCTGCACTGGCACGGCCACAACGACTTCGGACTGGCCACGGCGGCGGCGGTTGCAGCCGCCCGGGCAGGCGCGCGCTGGCTGCACGGGACGATCAACGGCATGGGCGAGCGCGCCGGTAACGCGAATATTGGGGAGATCGCGCTCGCCCTGCGGGCACTGTACCGAGTCGAGACGAACCTCCGCCTCGACCGGCTCCGTGACGTCTCGACGCAGGTCCGCGAGCTGTCGGGGTACCAGCTCGAGCCCTGGAAGCCGCTCGTGGGCGAGAACCTGTTCCGGCGTGAGAGCGGCGCCGTGGCGAGCCAGTTCCACGACCCGCCGTCGATCGAGCCTTATTCGTCCGAGCTCGTCGGTGCCGGCCGCTCGATCGTACTCGGCAAGAAGAGCGGCATCGACTCGATCCGCATCAAGTGCGAAGAGCTCGGCCTCGACCTGGGCGAGGAGCAGCAGCGCGACCTGCTCGCAGCCGTCAAGCAGCTGGGAACGGAGAAGCGGCGGCTCGTCACCGACGAGGAGTTTCGCCAGCTTGTCCAGCAAGGAGGAACGGCGTGAGCGACGATCGCCCGTCGGTCGGCCGAGTCTTGCGCATTCCGTTCTCGACCAACGTCGAGCGCGTCGCGCTCGCACTCGGCCACAAGGGCCTCGCCGTCGACTGGGTCGACGTCGACCCCGCCGACCGCACGCCGGTCCGAGCGTTGAGCGGCCAGGATCTGGTACCGGTGCTCGAGGACGACCGCGGCGTCCACGCCGATTCGACCGCGATCATCGGGTACCTGGAGAACCGCTACCCGCAGCCGCCGCTCTACCCGGCCGACGAGGCGCGCGCCGCCGAGGCAGGCGTCTTCGTCGACTGGTTCGATCGGGTGTGGAAGCGGCCTCCGAATGAGATCGAGGCCGAGCTCGGACGCGCACAGCCGGACCCCAGCCGGATCGCCGAGCTCGAGCGCGAGCTGCACGACTCGCTCGCAGTCTTCGAGTCGCTGCTGGCTGACCGCGACTACCTGTTCGGCGCCTTCTCGGCCGGCGACTGCGCCGCGTTCCCGTTCCTCAAGTATGCGAGGCTGCACGATCCTGCCGACGACGAGCTCTTCCACGTGATCCTCGCCGAGAACCTTGCTCTGGACGACGGCTTCCCCCGCCTCACGGCGTGGATCGCACGCGTAGACGAGCATCCGCGCGCATAACCTGCCTGTGCGCACGCGCCGCCACCGAAGTTCGTACTGGATGAGAAAGTACTTCCGCCGGCAAACGAGTGGAGGCGAAGCAGATGCAGCGCAGCGCAGACCTTGCGGCTGTCTTTGACGACCACGTGGCCGCTGAGTTCGCTCAGCGCGACCTCGACGCCGCGATGGCGACGATGACCGACGACCCCTACGTCTACCACGTGCCGGTGATGACCGGCGGCGTCGGATCCGCGGCGGTCCGCAGCTTCTACGGGCGGCACTTCATCGGCAAGTGGCCCGAGGACACCGAGATCACGCGGGTCTCGCGGACGGTGGGTGAGGAGCAGGTAGTAGACGAGCTCGTCATCTCGTTCACGCACGACATCGAGATGGATGCGCTGCTGCCGGGCGTGCCCGCCACCGGCCATTCCGTTCGCCTTCCCTTCTGCGTCGTCGTGAAGTTCGAGGACGGGAAGGTCGCGCATGAGCACATCTACTGGGACCACGCTTCGCTGCTGACCCAGGTCGGGATCCTCGATCCCACGCTGCTACCCATTACCGGCGCCGAGCAGGCCGAGAACCTCCTCGATCGGCAAGCGCGGCCGATGAACGAGCTGATCGAGGAAGGCGCCTAGCCGAACACGGCCGGGTCGCCGCGAGAAATCTGCTTGACCCGCCTAAACCGTATGAAATCTAATAGGCGTTATCCACAGTTTCACCCGACCAGGAGGGCGTAGATGAGGAAGGTCAGGAGCTGGGTCGCACCCGCCGCGGCTCTGGCGATGCTCGTGGGCGTCGCCGTTGCGACGAGCGGCAGCGCCGCTGCGCCGGCGAATGCGATCGTGATCGGCTGGGCGCACGACACCAAGGGCGCCATGGCCCCGTTTGACGGCCCGGCGCTCGCGGCAGCCAAGATCCGCGTCAAGCAGATCAACGCGAAGGGCGGCGTCAATGGCCGGCCGCTGCAGATCGTCACCTGCGACACGCAGGGCAACAACCCGACGCGCGCGAAGTCCTGCGCCCGGAATCTGCTCGGCCAGGGCGTCGACATCGTCTTCGTGACGTGCGACGTCGACTTCGCGACCCCGGTCGTCCAGGAGTCGATCAACCGCGGCCTCCTGACGATCGCCCCGTGCATCGGGACCGATCAGATGGGCCCCAAGCGCTTCGGGGCGAAGGGCAGGCTCGCCTTCAGCTTCGGCAACGTCGCCCAGGACGAGGGCTCCGCGATGGCCGAGTACGCGTTCCGCCGTGGCTGGCGGACGGCCTCGCTCGCCACGAACACGCTGCTCGTCTACTTCAAGAACGTGGTGACGGCATTCGAGAAGCGCTTCACGCAGCTGGGCGGCAGGATCGTGACTCGCGAGAGCTATGCGACCGGGGCGAACAACGTCAACACGGCGGTCAGCCGGCTCAACTCGCGGGAAGCCAACGTGATCGTCACGTCGACGGCGTTCGGGGAGCTGCCCGCGCTCGTCTCCGGGCTGCGCTCGCTCGGTAACAAGACGCCGATCCTCAACTCGTGGGCCGGCGACGGAACGTACTGGGTCACCCAGAACCCGCAGGTCACCGACTACTACGCGGTCACCTACGCATCTGTCTTCGGGGACGACCCGAACAAGGCGGCGCGGAAGCTCGGTACGCAGATCAAGGCCGGCACGGGCGGCTTCGTTGCGGGACCGGCCGCGATCGAGGGCGTGGTCACCGCGATCAAGCGGGCCGGCTCAACCAACGGTGCGGCGCTGGCCGCGCAGATGGAACGCTTCAAGAAGCTGCCGACACTCTCCGGCAAGGTCAGCTTCTCGCGGCAGCTGCACACCGTCTTCGGCCGCCAGTACCGCGTCATCAAGATCCACAACAACAAAGCGCGTATCGTCGGCTTCGTGACTGCGAAGGTCGTTCCGAAGATCTAGCGGTTGGCGGAGCAGAAGAACGCTGACGAGGCTGAGGGGAGGCCCGAGGGAAACCTGCGGGCCTCCTCCGTCTCACGGACGTTCGCGGGCGTCCTGGCGCTGGACGGCGTCACGCTGGAGCTGCATCGCCACGAGGTTGTCGGGTTGATCGGCCCCAACGGCGCGGGCAAGTCCACGCTCGTGAACGTGCTGACAGGTTTCGACTTCCCCACCGCCGGGACCGTGGTGCTCGCGGATCGCGAGATCACCGGCTGGAGCGCGCACCGGCGCGCGCGGGCTGGTCTGGCGCGGACGTTCCAGCACAGCCGGTCGTTCCGCAACCTCTCCGTTCGTGAGAACGTCGAGGTCGCTGCGTTGGGTGTGCGAGCCGGGCGGCGGGAGGCGACACGCCGTGCCGACGGCCTGCTGGAGCTGCTCGGGCTCAAGTCGCACGAGCACTCGCCCGCGGGCGCGCTTGCGCACGGCGACGAGCGGCGGCTGGGGGTCGCCCGGGCGCTCGCGACCGAGCCGGCCTTCGTGCTGCTGGACGAGCCCGCCGCCGGCCTGCCGGAGGCGGAGGTGCCGGAGTTCGCCGACGTGATCCGCTCGGTACGCGACGACCACGACGCCGGGGTGCTCCTCATCGACCACAACATGGCGCTCGTCATGGAAGTCTGCGACCGCATCCAGGTGCTCGATCAGGGGCGGACGCTTGCGCAGGGCTCGCCGGGCGAGATCCGCCAGAACCTCGACGTTGCCGCTGCCTACCTGGGCGAGCCTGCGGTCGAGACGGATGCTTGAGGTCAGTGGCCTGGAGGTTCGGTACGGCGCAGTGGCGGCTGTGCGCGGTCTCAGCTTGAGGGTTGGCAAGGGGGAGATCGTGGGTCTGATCGGTCCCAACGGCGCCGGCAAGTCGACGACGCTGCACGCGATCACCGGGCTCGTGCCGGCGCACGCCGGCGAGGTGATGCTCGACGGCCGCCCCTTGCTCGGCCGGGTCCCCGAGCGGATCGCGCAGGCGGGCCTCTCGCTCGTCCCCGAGGGTCGCCGCATCTTCGCGGACTTCTCGGTCGAGGAGAACCTGCGCCTCGGTCTCGCCGCACGGCGCGGGCGGAACGGCCGTGGCGCGATCACCGAGGTGTACGAGCTGTTTCCGCGCTTGCGGGAGTACCGACGCCGCAGCGGCGGCACCCTCTCGGGTGGCGAGCAGCAACAGCTCGCCATCGCCCGGGCGCTCGTGGCGCGGCCGGCGGTGCTGCTCCTGGACGAGCCCTCGCTGGGACTGGCGCCGCTCATGGTCGACACCGTCTTCGAGGCGCTGCAGGGCATCCGCGAGCGCGGCGTCTCGATCCTGCTCGTCGAGCAGCGGGCCCAGCGCACCGTCGCGCTCGCCGACCGCACGCACGTGCTCGCCAACGGCGAGCTGCGCATGACGCTTGGTCCGGCGGACGCCGGCGACACCGACAGGCTGATCGCCGCCTACCTGGCCTGACGTGGATCCTGGGCTGATAGCCGGCTTCCGCGAAGCGGTCGACCCGCAAACGCTCGTCGACGCCGTCGGCCTTGGTGCGATCTATGCGCTCATGGCCGTCGGCATCGGCCTCGTCTTCGGCGTGCTGCGCCTCGTCAACTTCGCGTACGGCCAGCTCATCATGGCGGGCGCGTACACGCTTGCGTTCACGGCGCACTGGCCGGTCTGGAGGAGCATCGTGGCGTGCTTCGTGGTCGTCGTGGCGCTCTCGCTCGTCATGGATCGCGTGGTCTTCCGGCCGCTGCGCGGCTCCTCTCCGGCCGTGATGCTCGTGACCACGTTCGCGATCGCGTTCATGCTCCAGGCGATCGCGCTGCTCGTCGACATCCGCGACGACACGCTCGGCGAGATCGCGACGTCGATCGCCTCCTTCAACCAGGCCGTCACCGTGCAGGGAGTCGACGTGCGCAAAGTGACCATCCTGGCCGTGGCTGTAGCGGCGGGCGCGCTGCTCGTGCTCGCGCTGCTCCTCGCCCGCACCACGATCGGATTGCACATGCGCGCGGCGGCCGCCGACTTCTCGACGGCGCGTCTACTCGGCGTGCAGGCCGACCGGGTGATCACCGTGGCCGTCTTGCTGTCCGGCCTGCTCGCGGCCACCGTCGCCGTGATCATGACCATCCAGTTCCCCTTCGTGGATCCACAGTTCGCGCTGCGCGACACGATCGTCGTGCTGGTGGGCGTCGTCGTCGGCGGCATCGACCGGCTCTGGACGGCGACCCTGGGTGGGTTCGCGATCGGGTTCGCGACCGGCGTCATCAACGGCGCGCTGCCCACGGACAAGACGGTCTTCCTGCCCTCCGCCGTCTTCGCCCTCGTCATCCTCGTGCTGTTGCTGCGGCCGGCCGGCCTGTTCACGTTCGGACGGGCGGCGCAGATGGAGCGGGTGTGAGACGAATTCCGCTGCTTCAGATCCTGGCGCCGGCGCTGCTCGTCGTCGTGGTCGGGTTCGCCTCGACGTTCGCTTCGCCGGCCAACGAGATCTACTTCCTGGACGCCCTGGTCTCCGTGGCGATCGTCGTCGCGATCTACGTCTTCGTGGGCAACTCAGGGGTGCTCTCGTTCGGCCAGATCAGCTTCGTGGCCGTGGGCGCCTTCGCAGCCGGCGTGATAACCATTCCGCTCGAGTCCAAGACCGGCGTCCTTCCGGAGCTCTATCCGCTGCTGGGCGACCACACGATCGGCAACGTGCCGTCGTTGTTGCTCGCGGCTGCGGTGGGCGGCGCGTTTGCATTCGTCGTCGGGCTCCCGCTCATGCGTCTCTCGGGGCTGGCAGCGGGCATCGCCACCTTTGCGGTGCTGGAGATCACGCACAACGTGCTTCGCGAGTGGACGAAGATCGGGCCGGGCGCCACGACGCTCTCGCTCGTTCCCGAGACGACCGGGCCGCTGCAGGCGACGATCGGGGCGCTCGTGGCCGTGGCGGTGGCCTTCGCGTACCAGCGCAGCCGCCTGGGACGAGTGTTGCGTGCGTCGCGCGAGGATCCCGCCGCTGCGCGGGGCGTCGGCGTCAGCGTGCACCGTCAGCGGCTCTGGGCCTTCACGCTGTCGGGCGCGCTGGCCGGTTTTGGGGGCGGTCTCCTGGTGCACGAGCTCGGCTCCATCACGACCGAGCAGGTCTACCTCGAGCTCACCTTCCTCACGCTGGCCATGCTCGTCGTCGGCGGCACCACGAGCCTGCTGGGCGCCGTCGTGGGCGCGCTCGCGGTGAGCGGCCTCGACTCGTTTCTCAAGGAGGCCGAGGACGGCGTCGGCATCGGGTTCACGATCGACCTGCCGCAAGGTACGCGGCTCGTCTTCCTCGGCGCGATCATGGCGCTCGTGCTGATCGTGCGGCCATCCGGGCTGACGGGCGGACGCGAGCTCTCGCTTGTCCGGCTGTCCAGGCGACTGCGCTTGCAGCGGGCGTGAAGCGGGCGGCTGCGCTAATCGCCGTGCTCGCGCTCGCAGGATGCTTCCACGCAGACGAGGAGGCTGCGCGGCCCGGGCAGGGCACCTTCACGATCGGCGTCGTCGTCGCATCGGAGCGCGACGAGGTGATCGCCCGCGCAGCTCAGCTGGCGGTCGACGAGGTGAACGACGCGGGCGGCGTGCGAGGCAGAGTGCGTATGCGTGTCGTCAGGGCGGCGCGCAACGTTGACGCGCTCGTGCTCCCGTGCGACACCCCGGCACCGCAGACGGACGTTGTTTTCGTGCTCGCCACCTGTGACTCCGCTCCCGGTGCCTGGAGCGTCGGTCCGGTCTGGGCTTTGCGCGCGGACGCACTCGCCGAGCACCTGCGCGACGATGATGTCGACGAGGCGGCGGTCATCGCTACCCGCCGTGGGGAGGAGCTGGGCGCCGCCCTGGCAGAACGCGGGATCGAGACGACCGACGGCGTCGTTGTCGGATCCACAGACGCTGTCGCTACCGACGCTGGTTGGGAGATCGCAGCGCGCGTTGCCCGGCGCAGCGAACTACCGGTCACCGGGCTCGATCTGCTGGACAGCGCGCAAGGCATTCGCGAGGCAGGCGAAGCCGCGGAGGGGGCGGTCTTCGCCACGTTCGGCTATCCCGTCCCGGGAAGCGAGCTCGACGAGCTCTACGAGAGGCACCGGCTCGAGCATGGCGCACGCCCGGACGGCAGCTATGCCGGCCTCGGCTACGACGCCGTGCGAGTGGTCGTGGAGGCAATCGAAAAGGCAGGCTCGGTCGCTGCCGAGGACCTCGCGGCGGCACTGCCGGGTCTCGAGGTGGGCGGCTCGCTAGGCGTCCTCGACTATCCGGAGGACGGGGGTCGCGTGCCGGTCGCCGACGTGGCGCTCGTGGAGGTGCGCGACGGCCGGCTCGAGTTGATCGACAAGGGCCGCGTCGAGTGATGGATAACAGGCAGCTCGGCGGCAGCGGCGTCAGCGTCCCCCGCGTGATCCTCGGCGCGGGGAACTTCGGCGGCATCGGCTCCGCGCCGCAGTTCTTCGGACAGGGAGAGAGCGAGGAAGAGGCGTACGCGATCATGGACGCCGCCTGGGCGCGGGGGATGTCGGCTTTCGACACGGCGGACGCATACGGAGGCGGGCGCAGCGAGACGTGGATCGGGCGCTGGCGGGCCGCGCGGGGCCACGAGCCGATGCTCTCCACCAAGGTCTTCCACTCGGTGGAGGGCGATCCCGCAGACCGCGGACTCGCGCTCGAGCGCATTCGCCGGCAGATCGCGGGCAGCTTGAGCCGACTCGGCACGAGCTCCGTGGACATGTACCTGATCCACGAGCCCGATCCGGATACGCCTATCCTGGACACGCTGCGCGCGCTCGACGAGCTCGTGCGCGAGGGGACTGTCCGTGCGATCGGCGCGAGCAACGTCGACGGCGCGTACCTCGAGGAGGCGCTCTCGGTCTCCGAGCGCGAGGGCCTAGCCCGCTTCGAGTGGGTGCAGAACTCGTACTCGCTGCTCGATCGCGAGGCGGAGCGCGACGTGCTGCCGCTGTGCGCGGAACGCGGGCTCGGCTTCACGCCGTTCAGTCCGCTCGCCGGCGGCTGGCTGACCGGCAAGTACACTCGCGACCGTCCCTATCCGGCCGGCTCGCGGATGACCTTGCGCCCGGAGCCGTACGAGCACCTCACGACGGACGCCGTCTATGACGGTCTCGACGCCCTCGGCGCCGCTGCGGCCGAGCGGGGCGTGGACGTCTCGACGCTCGCGATCGCCTGGGTGCTCTCACATCCGCAGGTGTCGGCAATCGTCTGCGGCCCGCGCCGGCCCGGCCATCTGAAGCCGTCGCTCGACGC
>DAITAO010000002.1:51317-105925 GCA_036824245.1 Gaiellaceae bacterium
CGGCAATCGTCTGCGGCCCGCGCCGGCCCGGCCATCTGAAGCCGTCGCTCGACGCCCTCGACGTGTCGTTGTCCGCTGGGGAGCGCGTTGAGCTAGCGTCACTTTTCCCATGAGCTTGCTCGTCTTGACCTACCAGGACGTCGAGCGCCTGCTCCCGATGGAGGAGTGCATCGACGTGATGGAGGAAGCGCTCGGCGCCCTGAGTCGGGGTGAGATGCACCAGCCCCTACGCATGGTCGTGCGACCGCCGGAGGCTGCCGGCCTGATGGGGCTGATGCCGTCGTACCGCGGCGGCGAGCACCCTGCCTTCGCGCTGAAGGCGATCAACGTCATCCCGGACAACCCGGCCAGGCGAGGTCTCGACGCTCACCAGGGCGGCGTGCTGCTGTCGAGCGGCGAGACGGGCGAGCTGCTCGCGCTTGTCAACGCGTCGGCGATCACCGAGATCCGCACGGCGGCCGTTTCGGGCGTAGCTACTCGCCTGCTCGCGCTCGCGGACACCCGGGTGCTGGCCGTGCTCGGCTCGGGAGTGCAGGCGCGCTCGCACCTGCTCGCCATGGCGGCCGTGCGACCGTTCGAGCGCGCGCGCGTCTGGAGCCCGACGGAGACGAACGCGCGCCGGCTGGCTGAGGAGATCGCGCTGCCCTTCCCGGTCGAGGTAGCGGCCTCCGCCGAGGACGCGGTGCGCGGCGCCGACGTGCTCGTCACGGCGACTGCGGCGCCCGAGCCGGTGGTGCGCCGCGAGTGGATAGCCGATGGGACGCACATAAACGCCGTCGGCGCCTGCTTTCCGCACACGCGCGAGCTCGACGGCCCGACGGTTGCCGCGGCGACCCTGATCGTTGACCGGCGCGAGTCGGCCGAGAACGAGGCCGGCGACTATTTGCTGGCGGTGCAGGAAGGCGCGATACCGTCGGATCACATCCGGGCAGAGCTGGGCGAGGTCGTCATCGGTGCTGCCCCCGGCCGCACGTCAGCGGCTGAGATCACGCTGTTCAAGTCGCTCGGCATAGCGATCGAGGACCTCGCGGCGGCGGACTACGTAGTGCGCAAGGCACGCGAGCAAGGCGTGGGCGCCGAGGTCCCGTTCTGATCCCACTCGACGCGATACGGCGCGCGCGCGAGACGCTCGCCGGCACTGCGCTGCGGACACCGCTTGTGCGCCTCCACGCGGAGGCGCCGGCCGAGATCCACCTCAAGCTCGAGAACCTCCAGCCGATCGGCTCGTTCAAGATCCGCGGGGCGTACAACGCGGCCCGCAACGCTGCTCCGGAGCAGGTCGCGCGTGGCCTGCTCACGGCCAGCGCGGGAAACATGGCGCAGGGCGTGGCGTGGGCCGCCCGGGAGCTGGGCGTGCCGGCCACGATCGCTGTGCCCGATTACGCGCCGCGGGCGAAGCTGGACGCCGTCGAGCGGCTGGGCGGGCGGGTGGTGAAGCTGCCGTTCGACGTCTGGTGGCGCGCGATCGAAGAGCACCGCTTCGACGGCGCCGAGGGCCTCTTCCTGCACCCGGTCGAGAGTGACGACGTCATGGCGGGCAACGGCACGATCGGACTGGAGATCATCGAGGACCTCGAGGACGTGGACGCAGTAGTCGTCCCGGTCGGCGGCGGCGGGCTGATCGTCGGGATCGCGAGCGCCGTCAAGCAGCTTCGTCCCGAGACGCGCATCGTCGCCGTGCAGCCCGAGACGGGCGCTCCGCTCGCCGCGTCGTTCGCGGCGGGCGAGGCCAGCGAGATCGACTACAAGCCGAGCTTCATCGACGGTGCGGGCGCGAAGCTGGTGCTGCCCCGCATGTGGCCGCTCCTCCAGGAGGTGGTCGACGAGACCGCCGTCGTGTCGCTCGACGAGGTGGCCGCAGCCGTCCGCCTGCTCGCCGAGCGCACGCACACGATCGCGGAAGGAGCCGGCGCGATGGCGCTTGCCGCCGCGCTCGCAGGCCGCGCCGGATCCGGCAAGATCGTCTGCATCATCTCGGGGGGCAATATCGACCCCGCTCCGCTAGCCACGATCCTGGCCGGCGGGACGCCGTAGTTGCCCTAGCTCTTGGCGATCACGAACGTGCTGGCGCCGATCAGCTTTCCGTAGCGGATCCCCTTTGCCTCACGGAAGGCTGGCCAGACGTACCAGCGGTACAGGCCGGGGAGCAAGAGGCGGCGTCTTCCCGCATAGCGCCACGCCGAAGGAACCTTCAGGCGCGGGCCCTTCGGCCAGGCGCTGAGCAGCTTGCGGCTGCCCCGGAAGAGCTGCACGTTGTAGAGCCGGGCACCCTGCACCGGCTTCCACGTGAGCGCCACCGGCGCGCGCACCCGCGCCCCTCGTGTCGGTGTGCGCAACGGCCCGACGGGCGTCGCCAGCACCGTCGCCTGGGTGGCGTGGCCGGCCTCGTCACGGCCGACCACCGCGTAGCGGTAACGGACGCCGTTCTGCACGCGCCGGTCCGTGAAGGTTCCGCCCTTGCCCGCGTAGAGAGCCCGCTGCGTGGCGCGCAGCTCGGCGGTGGAGCGCAGCACCTCCACCCACTCCCAGGCCGGCAGCGGTTGCCAGCGGACGACGATCTCGCCGTCGCCGGAACGCGCGCTGACGCCGCTGAGGACGGGGGCATGTGCGTCGAACTTGAACGATGCGGCGACCGGTGCGCTCACGTTGCCAGCGCCGTCGGTGCACGTGCCGGGCACCGACGCGGTGCCGTTGTCCGGGCCCGGGTAGGTGGCCCTGGTACAGCCCGCGAGGCCCGACAGGGCGTCGGTACCTGCGAATGCGAACGTCACCGGCTTCGTGTACCAGCCTGCGTTGTCCGGAGCGCGGTCGGCGGAAGCGCCCGAGACGACCGGCGCCGTGCGGTCGATCTTGACGCTGAGTGAGGCGCTGCTGATCACGTCCAGGAGGTTCGTGGCCGTGCAGGTGAGTCGCGTACCGGAGGTGTCCCCGGTGAGGGTGGCCGCGTCGCAGCCCGCCGAGGATTTGATGCCCGACTCGGGATCCGACACCTGCCACCTGACGGTCACGGGCGTCACGTACCAGCCGTTCGTCCCCTGAGCGCCGGTGAGATCGAACGTGATCAGGGGCGGCGTGCCGTCCGCGGCTCCTGACGCTCCGGACACGAGCAGCCCCGCCACCAGGAGCAGTACGACCTGCGAAAACCTGCGCAGCACGTCAGCTCCCCGCCACAAGCGGCCGGCTGTCGGCATGGAGGCGGCTCACGACTGCTCCGAGCCCGGCGGTGCCACCCACGAGCAACGCCAGCGCCAGCGCGGCGAGCGCAACCGGCGTGTCGTCCGTCGGCGCCTCGCGCAACCTCAGCACTCTGCTCGTCTCCCACCGCACGAGGCGTGGAGGTCGCGCCGCCGGAGCCTCATCTCTGGGCTGTGTCTTCCGCACTGCCTTGGCCCGCTTGGAGGGGGCGGGTTGCCGTGCATTCGGCGCGACACGCGGCGCTGAGGGCGGCGCAGCGGACGGCGCGGTCTCCCGGGCCCGCGTGCGTGTGGCTGCGGGTTGGATCGAGCGCCGTTCGGCCGGCCGCGCGTTGGCAGCCGGGGGGTGGTCCGGCGCGAGCGTGTCCTGCACGACCCAAGCGGGGGGCAGGTCGGGACGCGGGCCGGCGGCGAGCGCACTTCCGCAAGTGAGCGAGAGAGGCAAGCAGAACGCGAGCGCAACCAGGCAGCGGCATCGTCCGCAGTGCGGTCGCTCCTGCCGCAGCAACGATGGTGAGGCCTGGCTCACAGCCGTGCCCTTCCCCTTGCGTTGCCTGCAATCCGAACCTAGTACGAGCGTCATCTGCTGTCAAACGAACCGCGGGGTGCGGCGGGCGTGGACCCGCCGCACCCGACAGCGGTCTGCGTCAGTCGGTCAGCGGCGCCTCCTCCTCAGGTGCGTACCCGCGCTCCTCAGCCGGGGCCGGGATGTGCTTGCCGCAGCACGGCTTGCACTTGCGTCCGGGCCAGTCCTGCTTGTCGCACGGGTCACGCTTGTACTCGTGCTGGCGGCAGGGATCCCGCTTGGGATCCGGCTTGCAGCGCTCGTACTTGCACGGATCCGGCTTGCACCGGTCGTCCTTGCACCGCTTGTCGCGCGGCGGCAGAACGATGCCGTTCAGGTTCGACGGCCCGTACTGCACGGACTCGGCGTCCGCGTAGGCGCCCTGCTCGTTCGAGGCCACCTGCCCCGCCGCCTGCACGGCGACGCCGGAACCGCGTCCGTACTGCTGCTGGTCGATGCTCTGCTCGGTCTTGTTCAGATTGAGCGCGAGCGACGCGGCGTTCGACAGGTTCGCCTGCTCGACGCTCGGAGCCTCGCGAAGCGCGTTGTCCGGCGCACTCTCCGGCTCATCCGCCCGCTTGGGCTCGCCGGCCTCGTCGTAACCGCCGTCTCGGCTCTGGTCGACGGTCTGGCTGAGGCCGTTCAGGTTGGCGGACTTGGCGAGCGCAGCCGAGTCGTTCAGCTGCGTCACCGAGCCATCGCCGCTCCCCGCGCTCACATTCGACGGCTTTACCTGGAGCGAATCCGCCCAGGCGCCCGCCGACTGCTTGTTCGCGGCGATCTGGCCGGCCGCCTGGACGACGACGCCGTCGTCCTTCTGGCAGCACCGGTCGTCGAGCTCCTTGCGGCCGCCGAGCTCCTGCGTGATGTCCTGATCCGTGTGATTCAGGTTCACGGCGAAAGCGCCGGCGTGGGAGCTGTTCGACTGCGTCACGTCGCCGCCGTGACCCGGGCTCAGCACCCGCACTGCGACGTTCGTGTTCTCCGGCTTGATCTGCGTGGAGTCAGCCGATGCGACTGCTCCCTGCAGATTCCCGGCCACTTGCCCCGCGCTCTGCGCGGACGTTCCGTCGTGGCCTCCGGCCTGGGTGATGTCCTGGTCAGTGAAGTTGCCGTTCAGCGCGACCGCCTTGGCGGCGGACTCGTTGCGCTGCGTGACGGCGCCGTCGTCCCCGGGGCTGAGCACCCGTACGGAGACGTTGGTGTTCTTCGGTGCGATCTGCTTCGAGTCCGCGTCGGCGACAGCACCCTGCTTGCTGAAGGCTGCCTGCTCTGCGGACTGTGTGAGCGCTCCGTCGCCACCCTGGGAGACCGCCTGGTCGGTCTTGTTCAGGTTGGCGGCGATCGCGGTCGCCGAGGACTCGTTCGCCTGCGTGACCGACCCGTTGTTGCCGGGGCTCAGTACGCGGACGTTCACGTTCGTGTTCTCGGGCTTCACCTGCGTCGACTCGGCCGACGCCTTGGCGCCCTGAGCGCTGGCGGCAAGTTGCCCCGCCTGCTGGAGGGCGCCTCCGGCCTGACCGATGCTCTGCGTCGTCCCGTTCGCGTTTCCTGCGAGCGCGGCCGCCGACGAGCCATTGGTCTGGCTGACGGGGCCGCTCGAGCCCGGGCTGAGCACGTTGACCGAGACGTTCGTGTTCTGTGGTGCGACCTGCGTGGATGTCGCGGACGAGCCGGCTAGCTGTGCGCTCGTCGCCACCTGGCCCGCTGTCTGGATGGACGGCGGTGCGCTCGGCGGCGGAGTGTCCGCGGCGGCGGCGCTTGTTGATGCGCCCGCAGCCAGGACTCCCGCGACCAACGCGAGGAGAATGCGTTTCATCCTCTGTCTCCTTTGGACTGCTGAATCTCGCCGGGACCAGGCTTCGCCCGGCGCTGGGCAGTCCGTGCGTTAGCCGGGGCGCTCGGGTCGGGAGCTCCAGGGCCGTCGCCGGAACGCCGACGGGAGCCGAAGCCGTCGGGCAGAGCTCAGGCCCGCGAGCCCAAGTGAAGCGACCAGGATTGCGAACATCTTGAAGAAGGGGCCGAGGGGGGAGGCGCTGGTTGACGCGGACGAGCCGGCGAGCCGCTCGGGGGAAGCATCGTTTGGCCGTGACGGCTCGCCGGCCGCCCGCTTGCGGGATTCAGTGCCATGGCCGGGCTCGTCGCGTGGTGCCCGGGTCGCAGCTGCCGGCCGGCCGGCCGGCCAGAGGGTGGCCGGCGTGGCCGCCGATAGCTGCGAAGGTGCGGCAGAGGTGCGACGGAGCGGCGCCCGGCCTGCAGGCGCCGCCTCCGTCCGGCCCCTCCACGTTCGATCGAAAGCCCGGCCGTCCGAGCGGTAGCCATTCGTCGACGGCTGCTGCGGGGACGGCCGGGCGCCTTCGGCGAGAGGAGTATCTCGCGAAGTATGTCTGTCGTTCCAGCGATCGGTCTCACTCTCGATTGTCCTGGAGATCCATTGCTGAATCGACTCTGGGTTGTGATACTGACTGGCGGAAGAGTGATACTGCGTCTGATCGGTAATTGGGTTCCAGGTGAGATTCCAGTTGAACGTGACATTGACGTTCACGGTGACGTTGATGGAGGCCGCCGTCCCGATGCTCGTCTCCGCACCGTCGATCGCGCGCGCGATCGGCTGGTCAGGTGCGGGCGCGCCGGACTGGCTCACGGGGCCGTCGTTTCCCGGGCTCAGCACGCGTACGGAGATGTTGATGTTGACGGGCTGCTGGGCGGCGGCCGGCGTGCTCGGCGCGGCGGTTGGCTCGGGCGCAGGCTCTGCAGGCGCTGCTGCGGATGCGGCTGTCGCCTCAGGCGCTTGATACTGCGGTTCCTCCGCGTGATACTGCGGGGAATACTGCGCTGCGGATGTTCCTTGCGGCGGCGCCTCAGTGGCCGGCGCGCCTTGCGGCGTCGTGGAGAGCCCGACGTCCTCCGAGGCGGCCGCGACATCGGCGAGCGCTTCGTCGAGCGCCTGGGTGTCGACCAGGGCCGCGTCGACCGTGGGGAGCTCGGTCGCGGACGCCACCTGAGCTGCCAGGGCCGCGCTGAGATCGTCCGCCGCCTGTGCAGAGCCGCCGCCACCCAGTGCGCACGCGGCGACGGCAACGAAGGTCAGCACGCGCTTGCGTGATCGATCCAAGGTACGCCCCGACGTCGCGTGTGCGCGCATCAAAAATACAATTGCCCCGGTCCGTCGACAGTCAACCATGGCGAACGGGAAATACTTGCGTTTTGAAACCGGCGCGTTAGAGTAGGGAATCGCGACACTGAATTAATAAGGGGACAAAAAACGGGGGTACTCCAAATGGCGACCGCTGTACGCCACCTGCGGAGTGAGGCGGAAGTGCGCAGTCTGATCCTGCGCTACCGGAGTGGGGACGGGCGTGCCTGCGAGCAGCTCGTGGTGCACCACCTGCCGCTCGTCGAGGCGCTCGCGCGTCGCTTCGTTTCCAAGGATGAGGTGTTGGACGACCTCGTCCAGGTGGCTGTGATCGGGCTGCTGAAGGCCGTCAAGCGCTTCGATCCGGAGCGGGGGCGGCCGTTCGCGGCCTTCGCGATGCCGACCATTCTCGGCGAGTTGCGGCACCACGTTCGCGATCGCACATGGCCGGTGCGGATTCCCCGGCGCATCCGCCGGCTCGAGGCCGAGCTCGAGGAGCCCGCGCGGCGGCTGAGCGGGCGGCTTGCGAGGTCGCCCACGCCCTCGGAGCTGGCGCACGAGCTGGGAGTGTCCGAGCGGCGGGTCGCCAGGGCACTCGAGGTCAGGGGCGCCCAGAGCGTCGTTCCACTGCCGGAGTCCGCGGCGGAGGGCAGCGCTGGGGACGGTGTTGCAGCCAGCGAAGACAGGCTGCTCGTGGAAGCCGGTCTACGGCTCCTCGACGAGCGCCGCCGCACGATCGTGCGGCGCTACTTCCTGGACGGGTGGAGCCAGGTCGAGATCGCGCGCGAGCTCGGGATCTCGCAGATCCACGTGTCCCGGCTGCTGCGGGACGCGCTGGGAGCAATGCGCAAGCAGCTGGGCGAGCGGCCGGCGGCGTAGCGCGGTGGCACGCGAACCCGCATCCCGGCGAGATCGCGGGCCAGACAGTCCGCCCCGCACGTGGTGACTTAAGCCTGCCGCGCGATCGTGTGGGAACGCGAGTGATGAACCTGCGTACAATCGATGACGCAGTCGGCCCGTAAAGGGGTCAATGAAGACCGTCGAGCAGTACCTCGAGATGCCGTACCACGTGTCCGTGGCTCGCGGCGAGAGCGCGAACGGCGCCTCCGCCTGGGCGGCCAGCGTCGACGAGCTGCCCGACTGCACGGCCACCGGCTCCACGCCTGAAGAGGCCGTCAAGCGGCTGCGACGGGCCATGTCGCGCTGGATCTCTGAGGCGCTGAAGGCCGACCGAGCCATCCCGGAGCCGAGACAGGAGCGCACGGCCAGCGGCCGGCTCCTGGTCCGCATGCCGCGCACCCTGCACGCCGAGCTTTCGGCCACCGCCGAGCGGGAGGGCGTCAGCCTGAACCAGTTCATCACGGGCGCTCTGTCCACCGCCGTCGGCTGGCGGGATGTCGAAGGCAACACGGCGGCTCCTCCCGTGGATGGCCCAGAGGAACCGGTCTCCGGGCGCGCGCAGAGGTGGCGCTCCCGCCCGAGCCTGCTGACGGCCGCGCTGATCGCGAACTTCGTGGTCATGGCTGCCGCGGCTGCTCTCGCGATCGCAGCGCTCATGGCCGCCTGGGATTAGTACCGGCTCGACTCCTGGCCACCTGCGCCTTGCCTGCCGGGGGTTCGCGACCTTGCGGGCTACGGCAGGCGTAGCTCCGCTCTGGGCACGAACTGCACGCGGCCCTTGAGACGCGTCGTCGTGCGGTACGCGTAGAAGAGGCCGCTGGGCTCGAGCTGTGCGAAGACAGGGGCGCGGCCCGGGGCGCCGATCGCGCGGTCGCGGCCGTCCGAGAGCAGGAGCAGGTGCACGGTCTTGTCGAGGACGTAGACGAGCAGCCCGGGGTCAGCGTCCTCGAAATGAAGCGGCTGCACCGGCTGCCGGCACGCTGCAGGCCCCGAGCCGGCCGGGAAGGAGCACGGAAGTGGTGTAAGTGGCCACCGGCCGGGAATCGGCACGTTCCGCAGGAGCTCGCCGTTGACGGGCGCATAGACGCTCAGCCGGCCGGTGACGCCTTCGCGGGAGTAGATGATCAGATCCGCCGGACTCAGCGTGGCCGCAAGCACCTCTCCGGTTTGCGGAAACGCACGTATCAGGCTGCCGTCGGCGCGCCGCACCTCGAGCGAGCCGTCGCCTCGCTGGAGGAGCATCCGCCCCGCCGCGACCGCCAGCACGGCCAGCTTGTCGGAAGCCGACACGAGCAACCTTCTGGTGCTTGTCCCCACGATGCGCCAGAGTTTTGAGTTCGAGACGGTTCCCTTGGCATCGAGCGACCACGTATTGAAGACGAGCAAGGTCCCGTCTCCGCGCAGGTTTCCGACCGATGTCCCCTCGCCCGTGTCGACGTCCCGCGTGGCGAAGGCGAGCAGCTTCGCAGTGCTTGGCGCCGCCACCGACCCGACGAAGAGCCGCGACTCGTGCTCGTTCCCTCCGCCGTCGTTGATCCACGCGACGCGCGCGCCGGCCACCGCCGTCTCGACGATCGCCCGCCCAGTGCTCGTCTGCGGGCAGGGCGTCGGGCGTCCCAGCGGCCGCACCCTGGCGCGCATGGGATTCCATGCGACCACCTGCTCGCACTCGCCGCGAGCCCACGCGGTCGCGACGGCAACGACGGGGCCGTCGGCAGCCAGCACGTCGACCGACGCCGTCGTCCGGAGCACCCGAGTGCTCAACGCGGCGCCCGCAGCGACGGGCAGCAGAAGCGCGACCGCGACGGCGCAAAACCGGATCACGATCCGAGCCTAACCCGCCGCTGTCATGAATCTGTGTGCGCGCTGAAAGGCGATCAGGGTTGCGGGTCGTAGATACGCATGGGCAGCCCCGACATCGGCTCGCCGCCTTCCGCAGTGACGAGCCAGGTCTCCTGCATGTAGAGGCAGCCACGGCCGTCCGGAGTGATGGCGTGCGGGTGCATCGAGAAGACCATGTTCTCGGCGAGCTCGGTCTCGATGCCCTCGCCGATCTTGGGGTGCTCGATCATCGTCATTCCGATCGAGTGGCCCGTCACATGGCCGAGCGTGTAGCCGCGCTCGGCGAATCCCTTCGCCACGGCGCGGTGGACATCATGTGCGCCGGAGCCGGGCCGCAGCGACTGCCGCGCGGCGGCAAAGTACTCCTCGTAGGCCTCCAGCATGCGGAGGGCGTCTTCGTCCGGCTGGCCGATCGCGCGCGAGATCTCGACCCAGTGGCCACCGGGCCCCGCGATCTCCAGCGACGGCAGCACGAGGTCGTCGTCGCGGATGCGCCGCTCAGGGGAGGCGATGCGGAACTCGGGCGTTGCGGCGCCGCTCTCGCCGACGAGCACCATGTCCATGGTGAGGCGGCCGCAGCCTTGCTCGACGAAGTACCGCTCGCAGGGGGCGAGGATCTCGGCCTCCGTCTTCCCGGGAGAGCAATGCTCGTGGAAGAGGCGGAAACCCTCCGTGTTGATGCGCACGCTGTCGCGCACCGACTCGAGCTCGGCGTCGCTCTTGATGGCCCGTGCGAGGTCGAACTCGACGTCGAACGGCATCACCTCGGCCGCCTCGGCGAGCGCGCGGTAGTCGCGCACGGTCATCACGTAGTCGAGCCCGTAGACGCCCACGCGCCGGCCGTGCAGCCGTTCGGCGAGCCACTCGCCGGGGTGGGGTGCGAAGACCTGTTCCTCGATCCATGTCGTTCCGTGCTCGCCGACATACCGCGCCTCGCTCGGGAAGACGATTGCGGGCTCGCCGTCGACCGGCACCACCACGTACGCGTAGCGGTGCACGATCACGAAGCCGGACAGGTAGGTGACGGCGCCCTCGAAGCCGGTGTACTCGCTCCCGGCCACCACCACTGCGTCAACGCCCGCCCGCTCGGCCGCGGTGCGGACGTTCGCGTAGCGCCGGGCTACCTCGTCCACGATCTCTCCAGCCCCTTGACGAGCGCGGTCACGGTCTCGTTGAGCGGCGCCGGCACACCGTGCTCGCGCCCGAAGCGCGCGATACCGCCGTTCAGCCAGTCGATCTCCGTGGCGCGTCGGGCCTCCACGTCCTGCAGCATCGACGCCTTGTGGCCGTAGGCGACGTCCGGCCGCGCTGCGTGGTCGATCAGCTCTTCCGGGTCCGCGTCGAGCTCGATGCCCTGCGCCGCGCAGACCGCCTTGCCCTCGTCGACGAGCGCGCTCACCAGGCGGCGCAGCGCTGCGTCTTCGCAGATCTGGCCGTGCGTGAGCCCGGTCAGCGCGCCGACCGGGTTGGTAGCCGCGTTGAAGATCACCTTGCGCCACTGGGCGCCGCGCGCGTCAGGGAGCGCCTGCGTCGGCAGGCCCGCGCGGGTGCAAGCGTCGGCGAGCCGCTCGACCGACTCCGGCGGCGCCGGCCGCGGCTCGAAGGGGCCCATGGTCGTGTCACCTTTGACGTCCCATTGGATGTGGCCGGGCTCGACGATCCTGCCCGCCGGGAAGGTGGTGCCCCGGATGACGCGTTCCACGTGGCCGGCGATCGTCTCCTCGTTGCCGATGCCGTTCTGCACCGAGCAAACCGCGCCGTGCCGGAAGGCGTGGGCCGTCGAGGCGATCGCGGGCTCGGTGTGCATCGCCTTCGTCGCGACGATGCCGAAATCGCAGGGTGGCAGCCCGGCGGCGTCCGTCGTTGCACGGGGGCGGCCGAGCACCTCCTCGGCTCCCGAAAGCCGCAAGCCGCGCTCGTTGATGGCGGCGACGTGCGTGGCGTCCACGTCGAAGGCCCACGCCTCTACGTCGTCCAGCCGAGCCAGATTGGCCGCAAAGAGCGATCCAACGGCACCACAACCCACCACACAGATTCTCATCGTTCCGTCACCACGAGGCAGAGACCTTGCCGCAGGGCGCCGCCGCACAACCTCCACAAGTAACAGACTGTTGCAAAGTCAGCGGGCCGCCTCCCGCGCGTGCACGAGCCGGTACATGGCCGTGTGGAGCGGCACGTCCACGCCGAGCCGCTCCGCCTCGCGAACCAGCGCGCCCGTGATGAAGTCGACCTCGGTGCGCCGCCCGGCACGCACGTCCTCGAGCATGGAGGGCACGTGTGCGTAGTGGCCGGCCGCCGCCTCCGTCTCGCCGCGGCGTACGGCCAGCACGTTCATCTCCCAGGGATCCTCGTGCAGCTTGACACCGGCCGCGGTGGCCACGCGCCTGCCCTCGTCCATGAGGTCGCGCACGAGGTGGCCGAGCTCGGCAGGGTCGTCGACGGCTGCGAACTGCGAGACGTGGGGAAGATCGGTGAGCGCCGCGACGGTGTTCACGGTGGCGTTGAAGATCAGCTTCGACCACTGCGCGGGGCGCAGGTCGGGGAAGGCTCGGGCGCGCAAGCCGGACTCGAGCAGCAGCGCACACGCTTCCTCGACGCGCTCCGCCGGCGTCGCGGTGCCGGCGTAGGGGCCCATCCACGTCTCCGTGTCGAGCTCGTACTCGACGTGCGTATCGCTGTGCCTCACACCGCTCATGAACGTGACTGCGGAGATGAGCGGCCACACACCGTGGCGCCGCACGATCTCTTCGGCGCCGAGGCCATTCTGCACCGTCATGACCGTCGCCCCGGCGAGCCGGCCGGCGATCCGTTCGGCAGCGCCGTCGAGCTCGGTCGCCTTGGTCGCCACGATGCCGAGATCGAAGTCGGCGAGCTCGGTGGGGTCGGCGGTCGCGGTCACCCGCGCGACGAGGTCGCTCTTGCCGGACACGCGCAAACCGTCGCGTTCGAGCGCCTCCGCATGCTCGGGCCGTCGCGTTAGCACGGACACGTCCGCCACGCGGGCCAGGTGCCCGGCGTAGAGGCTGCCGATCACCCCGGCGCCGATGACGCAGACGCGCTCGATGCAGCAACGCTAACCGTTAGCGTGGCGGCGTGGCGGCCGTCGTCCTCGCGTGTGCGTCGGCCGTTTTCTTCGCCGCGATGACGGTGGCCCTCCGGCTCGGGTTGCGGCGCAGCCCTGAGCCGATCCTCGGCTCGTGCGTCACCTCCGGGGTCGGCTTCGTCGTCACGGCGGCGGCCGCGGTCGTGCTGGCGGACGAGGCGCCGCTCGACGAGCTCTGGCGCTTCTCGCTCGCCGGCCTGCTGGCGCCCGGCTTCTCCCAGATCCTCGTCGTGGCCGCGGTGGCGGCGGCCGGGGCGGCGCGGGTGTCGGTCGTCGTCGGCACGGCGCCGCTGGTGGCCGTGGCGATGGCGATCGTCTTTCTCGGTGAGCCGGTGGAGGCCGGTCTCGTGGTGGGTGCGCTGCTGATCGTCGTCGGCGGTCTGGCTCTCGTGAGCGAACGTGTCCGCCCGGCCGACTTCCATGCCTACGGGGCACTGCTGGCCTTCGGCGCCACCGTGCTCTTCTCAACACGTGACAACGTCGTGCGCTGGCTGGCTCCCGACACCACCATCTCACCGCTCGCCGCGGCGGCGTCGACGTTCGCAGTCGGGGCGGCGTGCGCGATCGTCTTCTTGCTGGCCGCGCGCGGACGGCCTTCCGGCGGGGCGGTGCGCGGGGCGATGATCGCCTTCGCGCCGGCCGGAGTTCTCTTCGCGCTCTCCTACGCGACGCTCTTCGAAGCCTTCGAGCGTGGGCGCGTCAGCGTCGTGAACCCGCTCGTGGCCACCGAGTCGCTCTGGGGCGTGCTGATCTCGATGCTCGTACTACGGCGCAGCGAGCTCGTCGGACCACGGTTGCTGGCGGGCGCCGTGCTCGTCGTGACCGGCGGTGCGCTGATCGGAGCGTTCCGCTGACGGCCCCTTTACGGTGACTGTCACTGTTAAGAGTCAGGAGCGCACGAGGAGGCGGCGGTTGCGCGCCAGCGCCTCGAGTAGCGCGTCGACGTCCTCGACGGCGTTGTAGCAGTGGGCTGAGATGCGCACGTTGCCGCTGCGCGACGACGTGACGATCCCCTCCCGCCGCAGCGCGTCGACCAGCGCCGGTGCGTCGTACGAGGCGATGCAGACGAGCGCGCCACGGCGCTTCGGGCGCCGCGGCGTAGCGATTCGCACGCGGAGCTCGTCCAGGCCTTCGATGAGCCGGCTGTTCAGCCGCTGCACATGCTCGCGCGTCTCGGCGACGCCGATCTCCTGCATCAGCTCGATCCCTGCGACACCCGCGTAAATGGCCGGGATGGGAGGCGTGCCCGACTGGAAGCGCGCGGCTGTGGTGGCCGGCGAGTAGTCGCGGTGATCCATGGCGAAGATGTCCTTGTCGGCGAACCAGCCTGTGGAGGTGGGCCAGAAGCGCTCGACTAGCTCGCGCCGGCAATAGAGGAACGCGAGCCCTGCCGAGCCGAGCAGGTACTTGAGCACGCCCGCGGCGAGCACGTCGACGCCGAGCGCCTTGACGTCGAGCGGCACCGAGCCGGCCGTCTGGTACGCATCGAGCAGCACGAGCGCCCCACGCTCATGAGCGAGCCTCGTAATGCGCTCGACGTCCAGCATCGTGCCGGTGCGGTACGAGACGTGCGTGATCGAGACGATCAGCGTCTCGTCGTCGATCGCCCGCTCGAAGCCCTCGTACGGAATCGTCCCGTCCGCGGCCGGCGGGACATGCACGACTCGCGCACCCCGCGCCTCCTGCGCGTGCCAGATCTGGCCGACAGTGGGGAACTCGTAGTCGGAGAGCACGATCTTCGAGCGGCGGCCCGCATAGCGAAGGCCGGTGGCGATCGCGCTCGCGCCCTCGGAGAGCGACGTCGTCACTGCCACCTCGTCGGGAGCGGCGCCGATCAAGCCGGCGAATGCGCCACGGGCGCGCTCGGACTGCTCCACCCAGTACTCCCAGGGAGAGCCGCGCTCGTCCCAGTCGTCGAGGTACTGCGTGTAGGCCTGCCGCACGGAGTCCGACAGCGCACCCTGTGAGCAGCTGTTGATGTAGACGAGCCGCTCGAAGATCGGGAAGCGATGGCGGATGCGGTGGGGAAGCGGCCCCGATTCACGCGGCCTGGTCACGTCCCTCTCCTTCGACGAGGCGCGTCGGTGTCCCGTGTAGTCGATTTCCAGCTCCGGCAGTTCGCGCTCGACCATGGTGCGAAGGTCTACCTAACGCAGCGAGAGCGAGTGCGTTTGGCCGCCGGAGCCGGGCTCTGCCCGGCGGGAGGCTCCCTGCGGAGAGGCGACCTCTGAAGAAGCGCGCGCGTCGCCGGCTCTCTTCCCATCAGAACTACCTCCAGCGCACGCAAGGAGGGGGCTCACGGGGGAACCAGGGGTTCCCCCGTGCTTTAGCGGCCGAGGTAAGCCTTCCTCAAGTCCTCGTGCTCGAGCAGCTCGGCGGCCACTCCTTCGAGGACGATACGGCCCGTCTGCAGCACGTATCCGCGGTCGGCGATCGAGAGCGAGACGTTCGCGTTCTGCTCCACGACCAGGATTGCCACTCCGGCCTCGTGCACCTGCTTGATGATGTCGAAGTTGCGCTCGACGAGAATCGGCGCAAGGCCCATGGACGGCTCGTCCATGAGCAGCAGCTTCGGGCGCGACATCAGCGCGCGGCCCATAGCCACCATCTGCTGCTCGCCTCCGGACAGCGTGCCGGCGAGCTGCGAGCGCCGCTCGTGCAGCAGCGGGAAGAGCTCGTAGACGCGGTCGTAGTCCTCCTTCGAGCCCCCGCCGCTCAGGTACGCGCCCATCTCGAGGTTCTCGCGCACAGTCATGGGCGCGAACAGGCGGCGGTTCTCGGGGACGATCGCCATGCCGTGGGCGATGCGGTAGTTGGTGGGCCGCTCGGTCACGTGCTCGCCGTCGAACCAGACCACGCCCGAGCGAGGCCGCACGATGCCGAGGATCGTCTTCAGCGTCGTCGACTTGCCCGACGCGTTGCCGCCGAGTAGGCAGACCAGCTCGCCGCTCCGCACCTCGAGCGAGACCTGGCGCAGGATGTTGATCTCGCCGTAGTAGGTGACGACCTCGCGCAGCTCCAGAAGCGGTGCGGGGACTTCGCCGTTGCCCGATGTGCTCAAGCCGCATCCTCCTTGCCGCGCAAACCCAGGTACGCCTCGACAACGAGCGGGTTCGTCGCCACCGCGTCGAAGGAGCCCTCCGCGATCTTGACGCCGTGGTCGAGTGCCACCACGCGATCCGATATGCCCTCGACCACGTGCATGTCGTGCTCGATGACGAGGATCGTGTAGCCCGCGTCCGTGCGGAGCTTCCCGATCAGCTCGGTCATCTCGTGGGTCTCGGCAGGATTCATGCCGGCGGCCGGTTCGTCGAGCAGGAGCAGCTTTGGTTTGGTCGCCATCGCGCGGGCGATCTCGAGCCGGCGCCGATTCGCGTACGAGAGGTTGTAAGCCTGCTGCCCCATGCGGTAGCCGGCGAGGCGCTGGCCGAAGAAGGCGAGCTTCTCTTCGGCGAGCTGCGCGATCTCGCGTTCCTCACGGCGCGCGCGCGGCAGACGCAGCACGGCCTCGAGGGCGGTTGACTTCGTGTGGCCGTAGGCGGCCGCCATCACGTTCTCCTTCACGGTCATGTTCAGGAACAGCCGCAGCGTCTGGAATGTCCGCGCGATCCCAAGCTTGGTGATCTTGTGCGGGGCGAGCCCGGCGACGTTTCGTCCGTCGAAGACGATCTCGCCCTCGTCCGGCCGGTAGATCCCGGTGACGAGGTTGAACATCGTCGTCTTGCCGGCTCCGTTCGGCCCGATGACGCTGACGATCTCCCCGTGGTTCACGCGCAGGTCGAGATGTGCCACGACGCGGAGTCCGCCGAACGACTTCGTGAGATTCCTGAGCTCGAGGAGCGGCGACGGCTCGGCCATCACACGATCTCCACGCGCGGGGTTCCGAGGAGCCCCTGAGGCCGTACGGTCATGAGCGCGACGAGGAGCGAGCCGAAGAGGATCCACCTCGCAACGGCGGGCTGCTCGACAAAGCTGTTCTCCCACACGATCGCCGCGAGGTAGATGGTCGGCACGAGTGCGACGGTCCGAACAAGGCCGCGCAGCCGCGTGAGTGCGAGGATTGCGACGACGAGGGCGACGTACGCGACGTTGCCGAAGCGCTCGTGGCCGGGCGGGATGATGACCCAGCCCTCGACCAGACCGGCCAGCCGTCCTCCTTCGATGACGGCGCCGCCCGTCCACGACGGAGCCACGGCCTCGACCACGGCCTGCGCCGCGAGGCCGAACGCTCCAACTGCCGCGAGCACCGCGCCGACGCGCCACCACGGGCGTATCGCGAGCACGAGCAGGAGCACGATTACGACGTAGAAGAGGACGCGGGCGTTGGCCTGCGGGTTCTCGGGGGCGAGAAACTGAAACGAGATGTTGATCACGATGGCGCCGAGGACGACGCCGGTGAGACTGCCGAAGCCGCCAAGGATGACGACCGCGTAGATCGTGATCAGGAGCGGAATGCCGAAGTTTCCTCCGGTCACCGCCGTGAGGACGGCCGCGAACATGCACCCTGCGAGGCCCGCGATTCCCGCGCCGACGGCGAACGCCATGAGCTTGAGCCGATTGACCGGCATGCTCATCGCCTCGGCCGCGAGCGGGTCCTCGCGGATGGCGCGCCACGCCCGGCCGGTACGGGACTCGCTGAGAAAATGGAGAGCTACCAGCACGAGGGTGACGGCGGCCAGCAGGAGGTAGAACTGCTGCGTCCTGGTCTCGAACTCGTAGCCGAGGAAGCTCAGCGGATCGATGTCGGCGATGCCGTTCACGCCGCCGGTCAGGCCCTGACCCGCGACCTCGGGATTCGCTGCGTTCACGAAGACGACGAAGGCCTGACCGAAGAAGAGCGTCACGATCGCGAGGTAGTCGCCGAGCAGCCGGCGTGAGGGGAAGCCGAGCACCAGGCCCAGCAGCGCCGTGGCGACGACGATGACCGGCAGCGAGACCGCGGAAGGCCAGTGGATCCCGTAGTGCTCGGACGAGACCTCCGCGTAGAAGTACGCACCGAAACCGAAGAAGGCGACGTACCCGAGGTCGAGCAGGCCGGCGTAGCCGACGACCACGTTGAGGCCGAGGCCCAGGAGCATGTAGAAGAGCGTGAACATGCCGTAGACGAAGAGGTCGCCCCGGTTCATCCAGAGAGGCAGCGTGGCGGCGACGGCAACGAAGAGCGCGAGCCGCGCCGGCGCGGGCACGAACCCGACCGTCCGGCGTGCCAGCCCGCCGAGCCCGGTATGCCGCTGGATGCGATCCTCGACCTGCGCGACCCATTCGTCGACGCCGACGCGCGGGCGATCGGGCGCGTCCGGTGCGCTCGGAACCTCTGGGTTGTTGCCGCTCGACTCCATCAGACCTTCTGGATCGCCCGCGTCCCGAGCAAGCCGCTGGGCCGCACGAGGAGAACGAAGATGAGGATGATGAACACGGTCAGGTCGGCCCACTGCCCACCCAGGTACCCGGCGGCATACGCTTCGGTGAGTCCGACCAGCATGCCGCCGAGCATGGCGCCGGGGATGCTGCCGATGCCTCCGACGACTGCTGCGGTGAACCCCTTCAGTCCTGCGAGGAAGCCCATGAAGTGGAACACCTGGCTGAAGAGCAGACCGAACATGACACCTGCAGCTCCGGCGAGCACTGAGCCGATGAAGAAGGTGGAGGCGATGACCCGGTCGGTGTCGATGCCCATCATGGCGGCCGCCTCGCGGTCATATGAGGTCGCGCGCATCGCCTTCCCGATCTGCGTGCGCGCGACCAGCAGCGTCAAGGCGACCATCAGCACAACGGTCAGCACGATCACCAGGACCTGGACGAGCTGGACGTTCACTCCCGCGATCACGAAGACGGGGTCGATGAGCGGGCCGGGCTCGAACAGCTCCGGGTTATCCGAGCCGAGCTGGAACGAGTTGTAGCTGCGAAACTCGGCTCCGAACAGGAGCAGCGCACTGTTCTGGAGGAAGAACGAGACGCCCAGGGCGCTGATCAGCGGCGCGATCCGCGGTGCCTCGCGCAACGGCCGGTAGGCAAAGCGCTCGATGGCCACGCCCAGCAATCCCGAGCCGACCATCGCTGCGAGGAACATGAGCACGATCAGCGGAAGGAGCGCGATGCTGGGCGACAGCGGTCCGCCGAACAGGCTGAGCATCCCGTACCCGATGAACGCCCCGATCATGTACACGTCGCCGTGCGCGAAGTTCAGGAGCTTCAGGATCCCGTACACCATCGAGTAGCCGAGCGCGATGAGTGCGTAAAGGCTCCCCAGCGCCACCCCGTTCCGGAAGAGCTCGAACGCGCCTGACCACCCGAGCTGACGGACGGTGTCGAGGACGGAAAGAAGCAGCAGCTCCACGGGGCGGAAAGGTTGTCAGAACGGAGTGCGGCCCACCGGATCGATGGGCCGCACTCCGTGCTTGCTTTTCTCCGCGTCGATCAGGCGACTCGGGTGTACGCGCCTGTGTTGCTGATGCGGTAGATGCCGAAGTCGGCCGGGCGTTGCATGTCTCCCCGACCGAGCGGGAAGGCCAGCTTCTGGACGAACTTGATCTGGAAGCCGAGCAGCGACTCCTTCTTCGGGATGTTCGTCAGGTTGATGAGCCGCCGGACCTCGAGCCGCGTGGCCTGGCCGTTGGCGCAGGCCTTGTCGATCGCTCGCGCAACGACGTCGGCGGCAACGTAGCTCGGCAGCCCGAACAGATCGCTCTTGCCGCCGCCAGGACCGCGTCTGTACGCACTGATCACGGAGCTCTTCAGGTCGACCGGGAAGAACGAGACGTACGAGCCCGGGATCTTGAAGTTGTCCGGGTCGAACAGCCCGTCGGAGCCGAACAGCGTCGCGTTCTTGCCCGCGGCGCGCAGCTGAGTCCCGAAGAGCTGCGCCTTCGGAGCAAGCTGCCACGGGAAGTAGACGACCTGCGTGTTGGACGGGATCCGGGCGATCAGCGACGAGAAGTCGCTGGTCGTGTCCGGGTTGACCGACTCGCGCTGAACGGTCAGGTTCGCGTCCTTCAGGATCTTCTCGACCGTGTCAGAGAGGCCGTCGCTGTAGGTGTCCTGGCCGTCGATGATGACGACCCGCGACGCCTTCAGCGTGTTGCGGATGTAGTTCGAGACGCGTGGGCCCTGCTGGTCGTCGTTCGGTACCACCCGGTAGAACCGGCCGCGGCGCGAGCCGTCGGTCGTGAGCGTCGTCCGGGTCGCCGAGCCCGAGACGTACCCGAGCTGCGCGGAGCGGAACGGCGCGGAGGATACGACGACCTCCTGGCTCCCGGCCGGACCGACGACGGCAAGGATCTGCGAGTTTGACGCAAACCTCTCTGCAACCTGCAGCGCCGCCGCCGTATCGGGCAGCTGCGTATCGCCGGAGACGATGCGGAGCTTCCTCCTGTGTGAGCGGTTGTAGCGTGACACGAAGAACCGAGCCCACTTGAGCTGCTGCTGTCCCAGCGACGCCGCTGCTCCGGTGATCGGGGCGGCGACGCCGATTGTGCGAGTGTTCCCGCACGCGAGCTGGGCGCGATCGGGAGCAGCCGCGGCAGTGGGCTTCGCCTGGCCGATCCCGCTCGCCACGACTGCCATGAGCAGAGTCGCGACGAGCGCTAACAGAATCCTCATAAGTACGCCTCCTTTTTCGTCGCGCGATAAGACGTCTAATTCCCCGCCGTGTTGGCGCCGCCCTATTCTCACGCGTTTGGCGCGCGAGAGGCGGGGTCACCTGCGGGATGGAATACACCTAGCACGCGCATCGAATCTTTGCCCGTGTTTTCGAGGCAATGCTCGACGAGCGGCGGGAGGTGGACGCACGAGCCCGCGGAGATCGGCTCGTGCAGGTCGCCGATGTGGAGCACGCCACGTCCCTCGACGACGTACAGCACCTCGTCGTAGGTGTGGCTGTGCAGCGGGGCCCGGCCCGGCGGAATCACGCCGACGAACTGCGTCACGTCCAGGCACCCGACTTCGTGGTCGACGAGGTAGCGGAACTCGCGGTTAGGGCTCGCGGGCAGCGAAGGCTGATCGTCGTAGCGAACTGCGCGCCGCCCGTTGTCTTCCGGGGACGGATGGTCCTGAGGTGCCGTCACACTGACGAGTACGAGCTCCGCAGCGTCAGGGTTTTCGACCTCGTACCGCTCGCCCGCTGCGATGAAGACGCCCATGTCGGGTTCCAGCTCGTACGAGGTGCCGTTTAGGCGCAGGTGGCCGCGGCCTGCCGCCACGTAGAGCACCTCCTGACGCTCCTCGGAACCGCGCGGCCTGGAGCGGCCAGGCTCGAAGCCGATCAACCGCTGCTCGAGAAGCCGGCAGCCTCGGCTGGCGTCGATGGTGAGCCGAACGAAGGCGGTGTCGTCGGGCTCGCGAGACCCGGCCACCTCCTCCGCATCGACCTTGTAGCCGGGTGCGGGAGACCCCATGACCGGCGCATTCTCTCAGCGTAGAGGTGGTAAACGCAACCTCCCGTAGGTTTACATACCTTTCGGTAGGTCTAATGCGCCGCGACGCGATCCAGTGCTTCGACGATCACGCTCAGACGCCGGCCCTGCGCCGTCAGCCGGTACTCGACACGCGGCGGCCGCGCATCGAAGACGCGCCGCTCGAGGACGCCCGCGTGTTCCAGCTCGGCCAGCCGCACAGCGAGCGTGCCCGGCGGGATGCTCCCCAGCGCCTGTAGGAACTCGTTGAACCGCACGGCGCCGGAGTGCGCCGCGTAGAGAACGGAAAGCAGCCAGCGGCGCTCGAGGAGGTCCGCCGCGCGGCGGACCTCCTCGGGGATCGGCTTGCAATGTTGGCAGCGGGTCACTTGCGTCCTCCCACATCGCCCGCGCTCCCGGGGAGCCGCGGAGCCCGGCTCAGCCAGGCGGGAGCGGCGGCCGGCCAGGAGTGCGGGCAACGCATCTCAAGCGGCCCGGGCAACCCGCGAGGGCTCGAGGGCGACGCCCAACGCTTCGTCGAGAGTCATCACCGGATGGAACGTCATCTCGTCGCGCACCTGCTCGGGCACGTCGTCGAGGTCGGCCCGGTTGCGCTCCGGGAGGATGACCTCCCGCAGTCCGGCAGCGTGCGCCGCGAGCACCTTCTGCTTGAGGCCGCCGATCGGCAGCACGCGGCCCTGCAGCGTCACCTCACCGGTCATGCCCACGGTGTGCTTGACCGCCCTGCCCGAGAGCAGCGACGCGAGCGCGGTCGTCATCGCGACGCCGGCGCTGGGACCGTCCTTGGGGATTGCCCCGGCGGGCACGTGAACGTGGAACGAGCGGTCCTCGAAGTCGCTCTCGGAGATGCCCAGCTCGTCGGAGTGGGAGCGCACGAACGAGAGTGCGATGCGCGCCGACTCCTTCATCACGTCGCCGAGCTGGCCGGTCAGCACGAGGTCGCCGGTCGTCCCCGCCATGTCGGTGGCCTCGATGAAGAGGATCTCGCCGCCGGTGCCGGTCACCGCGAGGCCTGTCGCCACGCCCGGAACCGCCGTACGTTCGGCCGCCTCCTGGAAGAACTTCTGGCGTCCGAGAGCATCCCGGACGACGGCCGTGTCGATCCTGACGGGCGGCTGCGCCTCTCGGGCGGCGATCTTCGTCGCCGTCTTGCGCAGTACCGCGCCGAGCTCGCGCTCGAGGTTGCGGACGCCCGCCTCGCGGGTGTAGTCGCTGATGACGGTCTGCAGGGCTTCGTCCTCCAGTGCCACCTCGTCCTCGCGCAGGCCGTTCCGCTCACGCTGGCGTGGCCACAGATAGCCGCGCGCGATGGCGGCCTTCTCGTCGACCGTGTAGCCGTCGAAGCGGATCACCTCCATGCGGTCGAGCAGCGGGCCAGGAATGGTCTCCGCGATGTTGCCCGTCGCGATGAAGAAGACGTGCGACAGATCGAGCTCGACGTCGAGGTAGTGGTCGCGGAACGAGTGGTTCTGCGCGGGGTCGAGCACCTCGAGCAATGCGGCGGAGGGGTCGCCGCGCCAGTCGGCGCCGACCTTGTCGACCTCGTCGAGCATGACCACCGGGTTCATCGTCCCGGCGTCGCGCAGCGCACGCACGAGGCGACCCGGCAGCGCGCCGATGTAGGTGCGGCGATGACCACGGATCTCGGCCTCGTCGCGGATGCCGCCGAGCGACATGCGCACGAACTCGCGCCCCAGTGCGCGGGCAACCGACTCGCCGATCGAGGTCTTGCCGGTGCCGGGCGGGCCGATCAGCGTCAGGATTGCGCCGGAGCGGCGGTCAGGCTCGATGCCGCGCTCCTCGCGCAGCTTGCGCACGGCCAGGTACTCGACGATGCGCTCCTTGACGTCCTCGAGACCGGCGTGATCCGTGTCGAGGATCTCGCGCGCGTGCACCGGGTCGAGTGTCTCCTCGGAGCGCTTTGACCAGGGCACGGCGATCAGCCAGTCGAGATACGAACGAATCATCGAGGACTCACCGGTCATGTCGCCCATGCGCTCCATGCGGCCGAGCTCGCGCTCGGCCTGCTCGCGCACCTCATCGGGCATGCCCGCCTCTGCGATCTTGGTCCGGTACTCCTCGGCGACCGAGCCTTCGTCCTCGCCGAGCTCCTTGCGGATCGACTCCATCTGCTTGCGCAGGATGTACTCGCGCTGTTGCTTCTGCGCCCCTGACTCGACATCGTCGCGGATGCGCTTGCGCACCTGCATCTCTGCAAGGCGGTCGCGCTGCAAGCGAAGCGCGAGCTCGAGGCGCTCGACGACATCGAGCGTCTCCAGCAGCTCGACTTTCTCCTCGAAGGTCAGGTCGGGGGAGTAGCCGGCCGTATCGGCGAGCGTGCCGGGCTCGCTGATCGAGCGGACGAAGCTTGCGATGCGTCCGTCGTCGCCGCGCAGCTCGAGGATCTCCTCGACGACGGCGCGGTACTCGCGCTCGAGCTCACGCGTTCGGCTGGGCGGCGGCGTGTCGTCGGGGCGCTCCTCGAGCTCGGCCCGCAGACGGCCGGCCGGGTCGCTCTCGGCGGCGCCGATCTCGGCCCGGTGCAGGCCGTTGAGGGCCACGGCCCGCATGCCGCCCGGCAGGCGCACGCGCTCGAGCACCTCGGCCACGGTGCCGACGCTGGCGTACTCGTTCTCATGACGCGGCACGAGCAGCACCTGCTCCTCGTCGCCCGCGTCGACGGTGAGCGTCACAGTCATGTTGGGGAAGACCACGGTGTCTTCCAGGGGGATGAGCAGCAGCTTGCTCACTGGTTCACACTTCCTCTCGCTAGCTAGTCATGGTTCAGTAACTACAAAGATTGTAGCTAGTGCGAAGTGCTGTCCGTCATCCCGTGCGGCGTCTGAACGGCGCTGAACGCCGTTTGCACACACGGCCTGAGATTAGGGTCGCGCGGGCGTGAGCTTGATCCGGTGCGGGCTTCCCCAGGCATCGTGCCAGGGATCGCGAGCGGCGCCTGCGGCACCCGCGCGCGCCACCTTCGCGGTGGTCCTGGCAAGTGCCGAGGAGGAGCCTTTCGCGTTGGAGGCGGTAACCCGGACGCGCAGCCTGCGTCCGACGTCGGCACGTGTGACCCTGTAGCTCGCCGCCGTCGCGCCCGGGATCGCGGCGCAGCGGTTGAGCCGGTCGCAACGCAGCCAGCGGTAGGTGAACGCGAGCGGCACCATCCCGTGCCAGCTGCCGGCCGACGCGCTGAGCCGTTCACCCTCACGCGGTGTCCCGGTGATCACGGGGGGCGCGCCGGCGGCCGGAGGCTGAGTGCTCAGGGAGCCGGGAGAGGTGACCGTGACGCCGGTCGACGCAGGGCCGAGGTTGCCGGCGGCGTCGCGCGCGCGCACCGTGTAGGTGATCGTAGAGACCACAGGCGCAGTGTCTGTGTACGAACCGGCGGTGCTGGTGCCAATCTCGACGCCGGCCCGATAGACGCGGTAGCCGGTCACTCCGACGTTGTCGGTTGCCGCGCCCCACGAAAGTGCAACCTTCGGGCCGGCGAGCAGCGTGGCGCTCGGGTTGACGGGCGCGCTCGGCGGCGTCGTGTCGGGCACAGGCGGCGGGTCGCCGCCGAGGGTGACCTGGACGGTCGCGCCACTGCTCGAGACTGATGTCGTGCGCACCGAGATGCTGTACTTCGTATCTGTGAAGAGCTGGCCCCTGGCCAGGGGAGCGTCGCTGAAGGTCGTGGTCGCCGGGGTCGTGTCGATGAGGTACGAAAGCTGGCTTGAGAAGTAGTCGGATCCCAGCCGGATCGTCACGCCGTTCACGACCGGGTCGGTCGGCAAGAAGTTGTCGAAGTGGGTGCCGAACGGCCGGCGGAACTCGAGGTAGTAGAAGAGACCGGTCGTGCCGCGTGCGATCCGCAGCGCTTGCGCGCCGACCGACAGAAACTCCTGAGGCGCGATCGCATACGTCCCCGATCCGGCGACCGTTTGCATGCTCGGCGCCCCGAGCCAGCCGACCTGCCCCTTGTGCCAGCTCGACGTGTGGCGCGTAGCAGCTGCGCCCATCACATCGAAAGGATCGCCGTACTCGTTTGTCGTGCAGATTGAGCTGATCGGCACGCGGATGCCGCTCTCGGAGCAGGAGTACGAGGCTGCGTGGTGCGTGCCGAGGTTGTGCGTCAGCTCGTGTGCAAGCACGCGCAGGTTGAATCCCCCGTTGATCCACACCCGTGTGCCGGGCATCTCGGCGAGGCCTGACCAGTTGCAGCTCGGCGTGGCAGGAAAGGCGTAGACCACGTGCTGGTAGTTCGCCGGGTCGAAGCCCTGCGCGGCCGCAGCCGAGGTCGCAAGCGACTCCCACGAGTCGACGGCGCAGCCGGCGTTCGTCACCGGCAGCGTCACCCACTCGAACACGTCGCCTGTAAGCGAAGTGGCCCCGAATGATTCCTCGTTGAAATAAGCGCTGACCGAGCCGGCGTTCGTGAACATCGTCGCCTCGGCCTGCTGGCGCGTGTAGGGCTGTGCGGGGTTGTTCGTGAAGTTGAAGGGGATTACCGCCACGGTGCGGGGGCCCGCGACGGCTGCGAGCTTGCGGGTCGCTGCCGCCCGCAGGCGCCTCGCACTTGCCACGCGCAGCCTGCCCCCGACGAGTGTGCCGCGCAGCCGCAGCCGGGCGCCTGAGCGCAGCGCGGGGCGGCGTCCGAAGTCGAGCGCGAGCTTCCGACCCGCCCGCTCGAGCGCGTAGTAGAAGCGCGAGCGGTCCTGCTGGAAGTCATCCGAGTGCGAGACGATCAGCGTCCCCTCGACGCTCACCGAGTCGCCGGAGTGATCGCCCAACGCGAGTCCGGGAACGGCGAGTGCGGCAGAAAGGACCGCGGCGAAGAGCACGAGGCGGGTGGCCATGCTTCGCCATGCGTCGGCACTCGAGAAGCGGGCCGGGACCCCCTCGATGGAGGGAACAAAGCCGGACATCGTCCCAGTCAAGCGCCATTCGAGGGTCTGTCCCCTCAGCCACGAGCTTCCGCCACCAACGCCGCTCTTGCGCCAACCCCGCGCCGGCGGCTCGGGGACTGACCCTCACAGAGGCAGCACGATCGAACCCCGGCGCCGTCGCTCGCGGCGACAGCGTCGGCAAGACGAGGTGGTCGCAACCCGTGAGCAGCCATTCGAGGGTCTGTCCCCTCAGCCACGAGCTTCCGCCACCAACGCCGCTCTTGCGTCGACCCTGCGCCGGCGGCTCGGGGACTGACCCTCACAGAGGCAGCACGGTCGAACCCGTGCGCCGGAGCTCGCGGCGTCGGCGCCGGACATTCGCCGGCAAAACGTCGCCGTACCGGCTCTACCCCCAGCGAAAGCCGGTGGGCGCCGGAGCGGGCGTCAGCGGGCTTGCGGGCAAGCCCGATCGTAGCTCGGGATCGTTGTACGGGCTCGGCGCCACGTCGTTCGGCCCATCGGGGTGGAAGAGTGAGGCCAGGTACTGGATCTGGCCGCGACCGGGGCCGAGCTCGAATTGCCCCCCGCCATAGGCCTCGATGCCGTGCTCGTCGCAGTACGCGTAGGCGTCGAGCAGCGCGGCCAGGCTTCCGAAACGGGACGGCTTCACGTTCAACGTGCGCGGAGGGAAGGGGAGCGCCTCGATGTCCGCGACCGAGTGGATCGGCTCGTCCCAGGTGATGCGCGCACGGTGCGCTGCCAGCACGGGCTCCGTTTCGGGCGTCAGCGCAGGGTCTTCGAGCCACGCCGCCGGAAAGCCTTCGGCGACGCGGCGGTACAGGGCGGCGTCGGGAGGCTGGTCGACCACGGTGCCCGAGTAGCGGCCCTTGAGGTCGAGCGAGTCGACCGCGCCGGTCGCCACGAGCTCGGCTACCAGCTCGTCTGTCCACGAGCTCGTCGGGTCGAGTTTGAAGCGAAGCCACGGGTAGAGCTCCAGCCGGCGCAGCACCGGCTCCGCAGTGGGCGGCTCGCCGAGCCTCATCGAGACGACGAACGTGACTGGCCGCGCCTCGAGGGCGAGCGTCTCGGCCACCGAACGGCCGGCCTGGCGTAGCGCGAGGTCGAGTGCGGCCGCCTCGAAGGCCCAACGGCGGTAGCTGCGGTAGACCTCGTACGCCGGCGCGGTCGGGAAGAGGTCGAGTGAGCCGAGCAGGTGGGAAAAGAAGTCGAGCGTATGTCGACCGGCCAGCGGCTGTACAGCGCCCGCGTGCTGATGTGCGCGCTGGGCGTCGGCGTCGTACGTGACGTCCTCGCCGACGCCTTCCTCGCCGCCGCCGCGCAGCCGCACGATCGTGGTCACCCGGGTGAACTCGCTCGACACGGCGCGCTCAAGTGGCTCGAGCTCGTATCCGTCCACCTCGAGCGGCAGCCCTGCGACTGCCGCGTAGTGGTCAGCCACTCGCCTGGTTGATGAATGTGAAGGTGGAACTGACAGCACCGACGTATCCCGGCCCCGCTTGATTCCGCGGCATGACGATGCGCAGGTCCGAACGGCCGCGCGGCAGCGCCTGACGAGTGCGAGCCGTGGAACGGCTGTCGAGCACGAGCTTGCGCACGGCTCGCCAGTGCGCCCCGGGCGTGCGCAGCTGCAGGACGACGTACTTGCCTTCGAACGACCGTGCCGCCGCAGCCTTCGCCAGCACGACGCCGTCCGTGACAGCGAGATCCAGGCGGGGAGCCACGTCCGCGACGACGACCTTCGAGGGGATCCCCTGCCATTCCACGCGGTAGGTGGTGTGGATACGCGGCCTGGCCTTGTAGCGCCACCGTCCCGCAGTGGTCGTCTGAACCGACGCGATCCGCGTGAACCCGGACCTCCCGTATGCGCGCGCGAGAACCGTCACGCGCGCGCCCGCCTCTCCCGAGGGCACGACGCCGCTGAGCAGCAGGGTCTCGCCGAACTCGACGACGTTCGGAGCGGCGGCCGCCGCGATGCTCGTCCAGGCGGCAAGGCCCAGCGCGGCCGTCAGCGCGACGTGGCTGACGCGCAAGATCACTCGGCTGCTTCGGATGCGGCTACCCCTTTCTCGGCGTGCTGCCGAGCGTAAGCGAGAGAGCCTTACCCGTACAAGCCCGGATTAAGCCGGAGCGGGCGCGCCGGCACCGGGAACAGGAGCTATTCGACCGGCGTCGCGGAGCGCGCGTCCACGGCGCGCTTGAGCACCGCGAGCGCCTCGTCCTTGCGGCCGTCGGACTCGAGGAGCGACGCCAGCTGCGAGTAGGCGCGCACGAGATAGCGATTGGGGTTCTTCTCGAGCAGCTCGATGGACAGCTCGTAGAGCTCGCGCGCGCGCTCGTGTTCGCCGATCGCGGCGTAGATCTCGCCGAGGAGGCCGTAGCTGCGACCGGCCTGCTCAGGGTTTGCCTGGGAAAGCAGCCCGGAGACCTCCATGGCGAGCGCCCCGGCCTCTTCGCGCCGGTCGAGCTGCGCGAGCGCTCGAGCCTCCTCGAGGCGGAAGCCGGCCTTCTCGATCGGCGTGCCGCTACCCTCGAGGAGCGGCCACGCTTTGCGCAACAGCTCCAGCGCCTCTTGGGGCCGGTTGCGATCGAGCTCGATGTGCGCGAGCAGCTCGTGGGCGCGCGCCGTGTAGTAGTCGTGCTCGGTCATCTCGACGATCTCCAGCGCGCGGCGCGCGTACCGGGCGGCCCTGCGTGTGTCGTTCTGCATCGCATGCAGGCGTGACTGGGACCAGTAGAGGCGAGCCCGCGTGAACGGGTCGTCCTGCGTCTCGGCGGCGGCCACCTGGTCGGTGAGCAGCTCCGCCGCCTCGGTGAAATCGCCGCGGTCGATCAGCGCGTTGGCGAGGAGGACTGCGAAGCGCACCTGCTCGAGCGTGTCGCGGCGCTCCTTCGTGGCGGCAAGGCAGCGGCGGAAGAGCTCGACGGCGCCGGCGAGGTCGCCGCTGATCGCCTTGGCGCGGCCGAGCGTGTCGGCGAGAGCGGGGCGATCGGCTGGATGCGCCCGCCACAGCTTGAGTGCTTGTTCGATGCGCTCTGTCGCCTCGCGTGGGTCGCCCCGGCGGAACGCGAGCTGGCCCAGTCCGGCCAGCGCCCTGGCGCGGTCGTCACCACTCCACGCCGACTCGAGGGCCTCCCTGAAGAGCCGCTCGGCGTCGCCCAGCTCGTCGAGGCGGAGCGCCACCTCGGCATCCAGGAGGCGAGGATCCTCGGGCGCGACGCGGTCGCTGCCTGTGGCCAGGTAGTCCTCGCTGACGTTCAGCCGTCGGCCGAGCTCCCGCAGGAGCTGCAGCGAGGGGATACGGTCGCCGGACTCGATCCGCGAGATGTACGCGGGTGAGCAGCCGGGGAAGGCCAGGTCGCGTTGCGTCAGGTCGGCGCGCTCGCGTGCCTCACGCAGCCGCCTCCCGACGGCAGCGGGATCATCGACATGGGTTGACTTTCGTCGCGGCACGGACGAGGAAGGTCATATACTAACGCCCCGCCCCGGGCCCGGGACTGGTCCAAGCAATTTCGATGCAGAAAGGACGGTCCCGTGAAGCGTCTAGCACTCCTAGCGCTGGTCCTGGGCCTGGTCGCCTCCCTCGGCGGCGACCTCCCCTGGCCGGCCTAAACGAACTTATGTAGATCCGTGTAACGGTCTTGTGGCGACCGTTACAGTAGTCAGCGAAGTGCCCGCCAGGAGGCCCCGGATTGCCGCAGTCCGGGGCCTCCGCCGGCGGGGCGGCGAGCTCTCGTGTCGATCTGCTTCTGCTCGGCCGCGTCAGTCGGCTGTGGGAACGTCCTCCGCGTCGCCCTGACCCTCGACGGGATCAGGCGCGGGAGAGTCGTCGAGCTCCTCGTTACGGTCGTCTTCGCGGGGGCTGGAGCCTTCGGAGCCGGGAGTATTCTCTTCGTCCATGCGCGTGATTCTCCCCGACTCGTCCGAGCTTGAACTTCCCGACGGTGCCACCGGGCTGGACGCGGCGCGTGCGATCGGCCCGAAGCTCGCCAAGGAGGCCGTTCTCGTCCGGCTGAACGGCCGTGTCCAGGACCTGCGGCTGCCCCTTCCGGACGGGGAGCGCATCCAGATCCTCACCCCGCGGGACAAGGACGATCCCGACGCGCTCGGGGTTCTTCGCCACTCCGCCGCTCACCTGCTTGCCGAAGCGGTGCGGCGCCTCTATCCCGGCGTCAAGGTCGCCATCGGCCCGCCGATCGAGAACGGCTTCTACTACGACTTCGAGTTCCCGGAGCCGATCGGCGAGGAGGCGCTCGAGCGCATCGAGGAGGAGATTCGCCGCGAGCTCGCCGAGGGGCGCTCGTGGGAGCGCGAAGAAGTGGGCGCGGAGGCGGCCCGGAGCTACTTCCAGGAGCAGGGCGAGCCGTACAAGGTCGAGCTCGTGGACACGGCGGAAGGCGACATCTCGCTCTACACGCAGGGTGACTTCACGGACCTCTGCCGCGGCCCGCACCTCCAGGACTCGCGGCCGATCAAGGCGATCAAGCTGACCGGTCTCGCCGGCGCGTACTGGCGGGGCGACGAGCACAACACGCAGCTGACGCGCATCTACGGCACCGCCTTCTACTCGCCGGAGGACCTCGAGCGGCACCTCGAGCGGCTCGAGGAGGCGAAGCGCCGAGACCATCGGCGGCTTGGCCGCCGGCTCGACCTGTTCCACTTCTCCGAGCGCTCTCCGGGCTCGCCGCTCTGGCACCCGAAGGGGATGGCCATCTGGCACGAGCTGGAGAAGATCCGACTGCGCGAGAACGAGCGGCGCGGCTACCTCGAGGTCAAGACGCCGCTCATCTACGACGCGGACACGTTTTGGACCTCGGGTCACTTCCCCAAGTACGAGGACTTGATGTTCAAGCTGGACGTCGAAGGCCGTGAATGGGCGATGAAGTCGATGAACTGCCCCGGCCACATGCTCCTGTTCGGGAGCCGGCCGCGAAGCTACAGGGAGCTGCCGCTGCGCTTCGCGGAGCCGGCGCCACTGCACCGCAACGAGCTGCCCGGCACGCTCCACGGCCTCCTGCGCGTGCGCCACGTGACCCAGGACGACGCGCACATCTTTTGCAGCGAGGAGCAGATCCAGGACGAGATTCGCGGCGTCGTCGAATACGCTCGCTATCTGTACGGCTTGTTCGGAATGGCCGCCTCGGCAGAGCTCGCCACCCGTCCCGACAACAAGATCGGCACGGACGAGGAGTGGGACCGGAACGAAGCCGCGCTCGAAGAGGCGCTGCGGCTGAACGACATTCCCTACACGATCGCCGCCGGCGAGGGAGCTTTCTACGGCCCCAAGATCGACCTCTTCATGGACGACGCCCTGGGGCGCAAATGGCAGATGGGGACGATCCAGCTGGACTCGCAGATGCCGTCGCGCTTCGAACTCAAGTACGTGGGCCCGGACAACGCCGAGCACGACCTGTACGTAGTCCATCGCGCGCTCTACGGCTCCTACGAGCGCTTCATCGGCATCCTGATCGAGCACTTCGGCGGCGCCTTCCCGTTCTGGCTCGCTCCGGTGCAGGTGCTCGTCATTCCCGTCGGAGAGGGTCACCGGGAGGCCGCGAACGCGCTTCGAGCGCGCCTCGCGGAAGCCGGCTATCGCGTCGAAGTCGACGAGCGCGACGAGACGGTCGGCAAGCGCATCCGAGACGCCGAGCTGGACAAGATCCCGAAGGTGATCGTGTGGGGAGACCGCGAGTCGGAAAACGGGCTCGCAGTGCGCGACCGCGGCGGCGAGCAGTCCACCGTCAGCCTGGATGCCTTCCTCGAGGAGCTGGGTTCGCTCCGCTCCGAGGGCTGACTCTCGCCGCGAGGGAAGGGAGGGGCAAGGGAACCGCAGGTTCCCGAAAAACGCTCTCGGAGCTCCCAGAGACCGGCCGCCGGAGCCGGGCTTGTCCCGGCGGGAGGCTCACAGCGGAGAGGCAACGTTGGAAGCGGCGCGCGAGCAGCCGGCTCTGCGCGCCTGCCGAATCACGCCGACGCCTGCAAGGAGGGGGCCCACGGGGGAACCAGGGGTTCCCCCGTGATCAAACCAGGGGTTCCCCCGTGAAGCCAGCGTTGCTACGCTGGCGGCCTGCCAAGCAGGAGCGGACCCGTTCCTCACCTCCCGAGCCGCCGGCTCGCGGAGGTTCAACCGAGCAGGTTGGGAGAATCGGGCCGCTGCGTGCAGCGGCTTTCGTCGTTGAGAAGGAGGCATACGAGCTAGGTGAAGGGCATTTGAGACCGCGCAGAGGCCCGCGGATGGAGCCGGTCAGGCCCCAGCCGCAGGTGCGCGTGAACGAGGCCATCCGCGTGCCGCAGGTGCGGCTCGTGGACGAGGACGGGGCGCAGATCGGCATCAAGCCGACTCCTGATGCCCAGCAGTACGCCTACGGCAAAGGACTCGACCTCGTCGAGGTGGCGGCGCAGGCCGACCCGCCCGTCGTGCGGGTCATGGACTACGGGAAGTACCGTTACGAGCAGGAGCAGAAGGCCAAGCTCGCCCGCAAGCACCAGATTTCGGTTCAGGTCAAGGAGATCAAGTTCAGGCCGAAGATCGGCGTTCACGACTACGAGACGAAGAAAGGCCACGTCGTCCGATTCCTCAACCAGCGGGCGAAGGTCAAGGTCACGATCATGTTCCGGGGGCGCGAGCAGTACCACCCGGAGCGCGGCCGTGATCTGCTCATGCGGCTTGCCGAGGACGTCAAGGACATCGCAGTCGTCGAGCAGCCGCCGCTCCAGGACGGCCGCAACATGACGATGCTGCTCGGCCCTTCGAAGCAGGCAGGAGTTGCGAGAGATGCCAAAGCAGAAGAGACACAGCACAGCGAAGAAGACGTTCAAGGTGACGGCGGGCGGGAAGCTGCTGCGGCGGCGAGCAATGAAGAGCCACCTGCTCGAGAAGAAGTCGCCCAAGCGTAAGCGCCGCTTCCGAAAATACGCGGAGGTGCACGGCGCGGACGTACGCGAGGTGAAGCGCCTGCTCGGCGGTCTGGCACGGAGGCGCTCGTAGATGCCGCGCGTGAAGCGCTCAGTCCACGCGCGCAAGAAGCGCCGCAAGGTGCTCCAGCAAGCTCGGGGCTACTGGGGCCGGCGTCATTCGAGCTACAAGCTCGCCAAGGAGCAGCTCGATCGCTCGCTCGTCTACGCGTACCGCGACCGGAAGGCGAAGAAGCGCGTTTTCCGGCGGCTGTGGATCATGCGTATCAACGCTGCCGCGCGGCAGCAGGGACTCTCGTACAACCAGTTCGTGGCCGGCTGCAAGAAGGCCGGCATCGAGCTCGACCGCAAGGTGCTGGCCGATCTGGCGGTGAGCGACCCCGCCGCGTTCGGCCAGATCGCCGAGCAGGCGAAGGCCGCTCTCAAGGCCTGACCGGCAGACGGCCGGGACGCCTTCCTCGCGCGGCGGGCGTGTCCACAACGCCTACGTCCAGGGGACTGTCCCCTGGCGGTGTCCTGCGCGGACAGGTCCAAGTGACTGTCACTTGGAGGTGTCCTGAGCGGCCGTGATCACGTCGTCCTCCAACCCGAGGCTGAAGCTCGTCCGGCGACTCGCATCGCGCCGCCAGCGGGAGCGTCTCGGCATGTTCGTCTGCGAGGGCGAGGATCTGGTGGCGGCTGCGCTCGATGCGGGCATCGAACCTGTCGAAGTGCTCGTCGACGCAGAGCGTCCCGCGCTGGCCGATCGGCTGCCGGCAGCCGAGGCTGTCGCACCCGCGCTGCTGCGCGACGTCTCGGCGCTGGGTCACCACGGGCGTGTGCTTGCCGTCTTTCGTCGCGCCGACCTGCCGCGGCTCACCGAGGAGCGGGTGGGGCTCGCGATCTGGCGTGTTGCTGATCCAGGCAACATTGGAACACTCCTTCGTGCCGCCGATGCGTTCGGGCCGGCCTTCGTGGCGCTCTCGCGGGGCTGCGCCGACCCAACCGGTTCCAAGGCGCTGCGTGCGTCAGCGGGCGCCGTCTTTCGCGTTCCCGTCGCCGGATTCGACGAGGCACCGCGGCCGTGGATCGCGCTTGCCACGCACGGCGGGCAGGCGATCCAGGAGTTCGAGATCGCAGGCCGGGCCACCTTCGTTCTCGGCGCCGAGCGCGAGGGGTTGCCACCCGACGTCGCGGAGCGCTGCGACGAGACCGTGACGATCCCTCAGTCGGGCGGTGCCGACTCGCTCAACGTCGCGATGGCGGGGACGATCGCGCTGTGGGAACTCGCCCGCCGTGGCCGTCGCTAGAGTCTTTCGCATGGCTCGTATCGCCAACGTCTGGGTCTCGCCCGCCAAGAACAGCGGCCGCATGGACGCCTGCGACCGGGCGCTGGCGCTCGAGGGTCACGGCCTCGACGGTTGCGCGCACGCGCGTGCCGGCACCAAGCGGCAGGTTCTGTTCGCGTCGAAGGAGCACCTCGACTCCGTCGGCGTCGACGCCGGCCGCACCCGAGAGAACTTCACAGTCGAGGGGGCTGATGTCCACGAGTGGCCGATCGGCCAGCGGGTGCGGGCAGGCGGCGCGACGTTCGAGATCACGATGGTCTGCGACCCGTGCGAGCGCATGGACGCGATCCGACCCGGTCTCCAGCAGGAGCTGGTCGGGCGGCGCGGCATGCTGGCGCGCGTAATCGCGACAGGCGAAGTTTCGCAAGGCGACGAGATAGAGCTGCTGTAGGCGAAGGCGACCGGTCAGTCCTCTCCGGGGACTGGCGGTTCAGGCTCCTACCAGGCGCCGCCGCCACCTCCGCCGCCACCGCCGCCACCGCCGCCGGAGAAGCCCCCACTGCTGCCGCCCGAGCCGCTTCCCGGCGGCGCCAGCGCCTCCCCGAACCCGGAGCTGAGATCCGAGATGCCCAGCGCGCTCGGCCCCGAGCCGAGGTCGCCGCTCGCGCTGATCCAGTAGACGGAGCTCGCGTCGTGCAACTCCGCCGGCATGTGCAGCTGCGCACCCTGAAGCACGCGCTCCGCGATTCCGAAGGCGATCCCGTAGACCAGGTATCGCTCCCAGAGTTCAAGCGACGCCGGCGGAGCCTCGTCGAGTCTCGGGAAGTCCGTGAGGTAGCGCCGGAAAGCCGACCAGCGCTGTGCTTCGAGCGCCGCCTCGCGCGTGCGCCGGCGCCAGAGCGGCCGGCGCAGCGCTGCCCCGAGGAGCAGGACCGCGTTCGCAATGCCGCACGCACCGAGGGAAATGAGCACCACGTCGGACCAGCGAGGCGCCACAGGCCGCCAGCGGTGGATGCCCATCCACAGCAAGAGCGCCCCGAGGCCACCTAGCAGCACGATCCCGGCCACCAGCGGCCAGACGCCGTCTGCGTACCAGCGTCGCTCGTCGATCGTCTTGGACACGCTCTCCTTGAACCTCTCAAAGCGCTTGGCGTTCTCCGCGCGGGCGTCCTCGATGCGGTCGCGAAAACGCGACAACCGCTCGGCGCCCCCGTTCAGGACATCGTCGACAACCTCGGTGACGGGTGATTCGAAGGCCTGCACCTGCCCGTCTCCCGCGGTCAGCTCCAGGTCGGCGAGCTGCTCGGTGCGCAGCCCTGCCCACGATTTGCGCTCGGTCGTGACCGGCTCGGCGCGGTAGCGCCCGCGGCGGATCAGGTCGAACAGCGTGGCTGTGAACTCATGCGCACCGACCTCCTTGCTCTGTCGCAGCAGCGGTGGAACCAGCGCCGGTGGGGTGTCCGAGGGCGGCTCCTGCTCGTACTCGCGGTCGTATCCCGAGGGCAGCTCCCTCCCGAATCGCCAGTAGGTGAAACCGACGAGCGCGAGCGCAGGCCCCAGCGCCATCGGAAAGAGAACGGCGAGCCAGCGGCCCGGATGCTCGAGCGCATCGTCGAGGCGCTCCTCGTCGCGCGCCGCGCGCCGCGCGTCCTCCTGCTCCTCGGCGACGATGTCCTGAAGGGCGGCGCCGCTCTCTACACGCGCGCCGCCGGTGGACGGGAGGAGCGCGCGCGGGAACACCACCCGCAACTCGACGAACTGCCCCGCGGGCACGTCCAGCGCGCGCAGCACGGCTCGGCGCGGTTCCAGGGCCACGTCGCCGCGCACCCAGTGGGGGTGGCCCCAGACCCGGTAGCCCGGCCCCGACGCAGTGCCCGGCAGCGTCATCGTCGCCGTGAGCCGGTCGAGGCCGACCTCCCACTCGTCGCCCCAGACCTTGAGGTTCACGTCCACGACGTCGTCGTGGGCGATCGTCAGGCCACGGAGGCGGTAGCCGACCGTGAAGGTGCGTTGCTCGGAACCGGCGACGTAGTGCCAGACGAGGCGGACGCCCTTGCCCGTGCGCGTCGTGCCGAACGTGTCTCGCGCGCCGGCGCTGCCGAGCTCTGCTGAGGCGCCCGGCCGGTAGCGACGTCCGCCCTCGGCCACGTAAATGCCGTCGACCGACTCGCCTTCGCGCAGAGGGATCTCGCGGTACGCGCCCGTGAACGTGCCGTCGAACGCGAATGTGATGTGCTCGGCGACGCGGAGAGATCCGTCGCGTTCGACGGTGACCTGGACATCGGCGGCGGGCAGGGTGAACGACTTCGCCGGGGCGGCCGGCGCAATCGCAAGGGCAACCGCGACCAGCGCGGCCGCGGTCAGAAGGTGACGCGCGGGGCCTCCCGGGCGACCGGCTCTTCGATCTCGAAGTACGGCTTCGGCTGGAACCCGAAGACCGACGCGATCATGTTCGTGGGCACCGACTCGATCGCGGTGTCGTACGTCAGCACCGTGTCGTTGTAGACCTGGCGCGAGACCGCGATCTTGGTCTCGGTCTCCTCCAGCTGGGCCTGGAGCTGCTGGAAGTTCTCGGTGGCGCGCAGCTCCGGGTAGGCCTCGGCAACGGCGAAGAGACGGCCGATTGCCGCGGTGAGCACGTTCTCGGCCTCCGCCTGCTGCTCGACGGTCTGCGCCTGCTGCGCGGCCGTACGCGCCCGCGTCACCTCCTCGAAGGTGGCGCGCTCGTGTGACGCGTAGCCCTTCACGGTCTCGACGAGGTTGGGGATCAGGTCGTAGCGGCGCCGGAGCTGCACATCCACCTGAGCCCAGGCGTTCTCGACGCGGTTGCGCAGCCGCACAAGCCGGTTGTAGAGCGCGATCACGATCAGCGCCAGCAGGACGAGGATCACGACCGAGACGATGGCGATGGTCACCGGGCGACCCTAAAGCTCACACGCGCTTTCCCGCAAGACCAGATGCCCGGCTCAAGCTTGGCACGTACGGAGGGCGACCAGCGGAAGCCTGCCGTCGACACAGGAGAGTCTGCAGTGTCACGGCCTGCGCGCCACCCAGACAGAGTCCTCGCCGCCGCGGTGCGGGGTCCGGTCAAACCAGCCGTAGTGGGCCACGACCTCGAAGCCTGCCTCTTCGAGGAGGCGCCGCCACTCGTCGGTCGAGACCCAGGCGAGCTCCATCGCCGTCTCGGAGTTGTCGCCCCGCACGCGCAGCGTGAACGTTCGCGCCACCGCGTCCCAGTCGGCGCGCTCGAAGATGCCCGGCTCGCGCTCGAGCCAGCGCCCATCGGTCTCGGCGATGTCCTCGGCATCGGGCGCGAACACGTCGAAGACGAGTCGGCCTCCGGATGCGAGCAGCCGGAAGGCGGCGGCAAGTGCCTCGCGCCGGTCGTCCTCGGTGTACAAGTGCAGGTAGGAGCGAAAAGGGCAGAGAACGAGCCGCACACGCTCTTCAACCGGTGGGCGGCGCAGGTCCCCCAGGCGCAGGTCGAGCAGTTCCAAGACTCCTTCGGCGCGGGCCCGCCGGCGGCAGACGGCGAGCATCTCCGGTGAGCTGTCCACGCCGATCACTCCGATGCCCCGCCGCGCGACCGGAATTGCGACGCGCCCCGTGCCGACGCCGAGCTCGACGACCGGCCCCCCTGCCGCGCCCGCTTGGCGCACGTAGAAGGGAACGTCCTCGGTGACGCTGCGGCTCCAGGCGTCGTAGAGGCCGGCAATCGGGTCGTAGACGTTGGCCATGCGGTGATTGTCGCGCCATGCGTGGGGCCGCTACCCTTGCGACCGTGGTGAGCACCGGCACAGTGTTCCTGTTTAGCCGGCCCCGGCTCGAGTCCGGGGACCGGCGCTGACCTCAGCACGCAGCCGCTGATCCTCCGACTCGGGCCGGGGCCTGGCCCGGTGTGCTCCCACGAGAGACGGAGGAATGTTGCAGTCAGACGAGTCGAATAGAGTCGGCGGCGTGGACGTCGAGGCGCTCGAACGCGAGGCGGCCGGCGCCATCGCCGCGGCGGCGGCGCCCGATGACCTCGAGGAAGCGCGCGTCCGCTATCTGGGGCGTAAGAGCGCGCTGAAGCTGGCCTTGCGCGAGGTGCGCGACCGCGAGTCCGGGATGGCGCTCAACGCGCTGCGCGAGCGCCTCGAAGCGGCGCTCGACGCCCGTCGGAGCGAGCTCGAGCGCGCCGAGCTCGAAGCGGCCCTCGCCGAGGAAGCCGTCGACGTGACGCTGCCCGGCGAGCGCCTTCCGCGGGGCCACCTGCACCCGATCACCCACATCCGGCGCATGGTCGAAGACGCGTTCGTGGGGCTCGGCTACCACGTCCGCTACGACCGTGAGGTCGAGACGCCGGAGTTCAACTTCGACAAGCTGGCCTTTCCCCCGTGGCACCCGACACGATCACCGCGGGAGACCTTCTTCTTCGAGGGCGACCGGCTGTTGCGCACCGAAACCTCCCCGTCGCAGATCTTCGAGCTCGAGGAGCGTGAGCCGCCCATTTACATGGTTTCGATCGGCCGCGTCTACCGCCGCGACGCGATCTCGCCCACGCGCTATCCGATCTTCCACCAGTTCGAGGGCCTGGCGGTCGACCGCGGCATCACGCTCGCGGACCTGAAAGGCACGCTGCTCCACGTCATGCACGCGCTGTACGGCGAGGACCGCCAGGTGCGCTTCCGGACGCACTACTTCCCGTTCACGGAGCCTTCCATCGAGCCGGACGTGTCGTGCGGCATCTGCGGCATGCGCGGCTGTCCGACCTGCAAGTTCACCGGCTGGCTCGAGATGGGCGGCGCCGGCATGGTCGATCCCGAGGTCTTCGAGAACGTCGGCGTCGACCCGGAGGAGTGGAGCGGTTTCGCGTTCGGCTGCGGGCTGGAGCGCTGTGCGCAGCTCCGCTACGGAATCGCGCATATCCGGCCGCTCTGGGAGGGCGACCTGCGCGTCGTGAGGCAGTTTTAATGGCGGCCCCTCCAAGCCGATCGCCGCACCTCCGCCGGCTGCAAAGTCGCGCGATGCGTCGTCCTCAGTCGCGCCCGTATCCTCCGGATACGAGCGCTCCCTGCGTCCTATCCTCGCGGCCTTTTCGCGCGGCGGAGGCACGCCGCTCGACTCGGAGTAGCCTCTGATGAGGGTCCCGCTCTCCTGGCTGCGCGAGTACGTTCCCGTTGAGGCGCCGCTGCCCGAGCTGACGGAGCGGCTCAGCGTCTCGAGTGCCGAGGTGAAGGCGGTCGAGCACGTCGGCGTACCCGATGAGAACGGCAACCTGGGCCTCTTCCGTGTGGGCCGGGTCGTCGAGGCGGGCAAGCATCCGCACGCCGACCGCCTGCAGCTCTGCCGCGTCGACGTGGGCGAGGGCGAGCTACGCCAGATTGTCTGCGGTGCCTGGAACTTCGGGCCGGGCGCGACGGTCGCGGTGGCGCTGCCGGGCGCTGTGTTGCCGGGCGGCCAAAAGCTCGAGCGGGCAGAGCTGCGCGGCACGGTCTCCGACGGGATGATCCTCTCCGAGCGCGAGCTCGAGCTCGGCACGGACCACACCGGCATCCTCGTCCTGGACGACGGCGAGCCGGGCGCTCTGCTGGCCGACGTCCTGCCGCTCGCCGAAACGGTTCTCGAGTTCGAGACGACCGGAAACCGCCCCGACCTGCTGTCCATCTACGGGATCGCGCGCGAGGTGGCCGCGCTCTACGACCTCGAGCTCGCGCCGTTTCCCGGTCGCGATCCGGCGCCCGCCGGCGACGAGCCGGTCGAGGTCACGATCGAGGACTACGAAGGCTGCCCGCGTTACATCGGCCGCCTGTTCCGCGACGTGGCGGTCGGGCCGTCGCCGCCGTGGCTCCGCGCGCGGCTGAACGCCGTCGGCATGCGCCCCATCTCGAACGTCGTCGACGTCACCAACTACGTCATGCATGCGCTCGGCAACCCTCTGCACGCGTTCGACTTCGCCAAGCTGGCCGGCGGTCGCATCGTCGTGCGGCGGGCCCGGCCCGGCGAGCGGCTGCGTACTCTGGACGGCGTCGAGCGCGTATTTGGCGAGCGGGATCTGATGATCGCCGATGCCGAGCGCGCCGTCGCGATCGCCGGGATCATGGGCGGCGAGGAGACCGAGGTCACCGAGCGCACGACGGACGTGCTGCTCGAGGCGGCCAACTTCGAGCCCGTCGGGCTCTACAGAACTTCCGAACGCATCAAGCTCCGCACGGAGGGCTCGAACCGCTGGGAGAAGGGCGTCGACCCGTACCTCGCCGAGCCCGCCGCGAGGCTCGCGACCGAGCTGATCGTCGCGCTCGCCGGAGCGCAGTGGGTCGGGCACGTCGATGCGCAACGAGGATTACCGGCGCCGCCCACGGTACGGCTGCGCCCGGGTCGCGCGTCCGAGGTGATCGGTCTGGAGATCAGTGTGGACGAGCAGCGGCGCCTGCTGACCCGGCTCGGCTTCGAGCCGGCCGGAGAGGACACCTACACCGTGCCCACGTGGCGGGCGCGGGATGTGACCCGCGAGATCGACATCGTCGAGGAGATCGCGCGCTTCCACCTGGACGAGGTGCCGTTCACGCTGCCGCTTCGCCGTGCCATGTTCGGCCGCCTCACACGCAGTCAGCGCCTCCAGAGAGTCGTCGAAGACGCGCTCGTGGGGATGGGCCTTACCGAGGTGTACACGCCGTCCCTCGTCTCGGCGGAAACGGAGCCCGAGGGACTGCGACTGACAGAGCCGCTGAGCGAGGAGCTCGCCGTGCTCCGCCGTACACTGCTGCCCGGGCTGCTCGCCGCCGTGCGCCACAACATCGACACGGGAAGCGAGGACATCGGCATCTGGGAGATCGCCCGCACGTACGAGCCCGCGAACGGTGACCTGCCGAACGAGGGTCAGCACGTCGGCGGCATCGTGGAAGGCGGCTTCTCCCGCGCGAAGGGCGTTGTCGAGGGGCTGTACGCGGTGCTCAAGGCCGAGCCGGTCTTCGAGCGAGCGCAGGAGCCCTTCCTGCACCCCGGCAAGGCGGCGCGGACCGCAGCCGGCTGGGTGGGCGAGCTGCACCCGACGCTCCTCGACGGTCGCTGGGGCGCCTTCGAGCTCGACCTCGACACCCTGTTCGAGGCGGCCGTCGATGCACCGCAGTACGAGGACGTGATCAGCTTCCCCGCCGTCAAGCAGGATCTGGCGTTCGTGGTCGACGAGGAGGTGTCGGCCGCCGAGCTCGTCGCGGCCGCCCGGGAGGCGGCCGGTGCTGAGCTTCGGATGATGCGTCCGTTTGACGTCTACCACGGGCCGCAGGTGGGGGAGGGGCGCAAATCGATCGCGTTCTCCGTCTCCTTTCAGTCGCCCGAGCGAACGCTCTCCGACGACGACGCCGCTGCGCTCCGGGAGCGCATCGTCGACGCGCTCGCCGAGCGCTTCGGCGCCGAGCTCCGCTCCGGGTGAGCACAATCCGAAGCCGGCCCGGCCGCGTACTCTCGGTTGCTTCGATGCGCGCCCTCGTCGCCCTAGCCGCCTTCGTCGCGCTGGCCGCGCTCTGCGCGGTCGCGTCAGGTAGCCCGGCGGCGCCGGCACAGGGCGCCTTGGTCGCCAACGTGGGCCCGGGCTTCGAGATCTCGCTGCGCACATCGGCAGGAGCCCGCGTGACGCAGCTCGATCCGGGCGCTTTCACGGTGGAGGTCGACGATCAGACCGAGGAGCACAATTTCCACCTGACGGGACCCGGCGTCAACGAGCTGACACTGGCTGCCGAGATCACAAAGGTGACCTGGAATGTCACCTTCCGCGACGGCACCTACACGTTCCTCTGCGACGTCCATCCCACCACGATGCGCGGCAGGGTCACCGTGGGCACGCCGCCTGCGGCGCCTGTCGCGAAGCCGCTCGTCGCGACGGTCGGGCCCAAGCAGACGATCTCGCTCCGGACGGGCGGCGGCGCGAGGGTGAAGAACCTGAAGGCCGGCCGCTACAGGATCACGGTGCACGATCGGCGCACCACCGACAATCTCCATTTGACCGGGCCGGGCGTGAACCGGAGGACGGGCGTCAAGTTCCGCGGCACGGTGACCTGGCTCCTGTCGCTCCAGACAGGCACGTACCGCTACCGGTCCGACGTCACCAGGAAGCTGCAGGGCAGCTTCAAGGTGACTGCCTAGAGGGGTCACCCGGGGGCGGTCCGCCGGGCTGCGTGGACGAGGCCGGCCCGGGGACCGCCCGCCGCGCGGATATCCGCCTGCCGGTCGAGCTCGGCGTTCAGCTCGGCGCCGTAGAGCAGCGCGAAGGCTGAGTAGTTGAGCCAGAGGAGCAAGATGATGCCGCCGGCAAGCGTGCCGTAAGTCTCGCTGTACGAGCTCGACAAGCTCGTGTAGAGCGCGAACAGCCCAGAGAGAGCCAGCCACGCGAGCCCGCCGATCAGCGAGCCGGGTGAGATCCATCGCCAGTTGCGCTGCCTCATGTCGGGGGCGAGGTAGTAGACGAGCGCAAAGAAGAGCAGGATCACGCAGAAGGCGAGCGGCCAGCGCACGATCGCCCAGAGCACTTTGAACGCGCCGCCCAACCCGGCCTGGTCTGCGATTGCCTCGCCGAGCGGCCCGCCGAAGACGATCATCAGGAACAGCCCGGCGGTGACGAGGCCGCTCACCACGACCAGCACGATCGCCGTCAGCCGCACCTTCCAGAACGGCCGCGTCTCCTGGCGGTCGTAGGCGCGGTTGACGGCCTTGATCACCGAGGTCGCCGCACCGCTCGCCGCCCAGACGGCCAGGAAGGTGCCGACGATGACGGCGATCGCGGAGCCTCCCTTGTCCCGAGAGTTCTCCTCGGCGAGTTCGATCGCGTCGATGACGGCTCCGGGCGCGACCGTGCCCAGAAATTCACGCAGGTCGTCGAACGCCCCGACCAGCCCCAAGAGACCCACGAGCACGACGACCGCGGGAACGAAGGCGAGCAACGACCCGAACGCGATCTGCGCCGCCATGCCCATGCAGTCGTCGGCGACGAACTCCTTGCCGCTGCGGTTGAGAGCATCGAGCCAGTCGCGCGCCGTCAGGCCGAACGGGCCGCGCGGCGGGCGTCCGACGGACGCCGTGGCGTCAGTCGCGCTCGGTGACGACAAAGCGGCCGAACCGCGCCCGCTGCGAGCCCTCCCGGCCGCGGCGGAAGAAGAGACGTGCGGTTGCACCGATGCCGCCGCCCAGCACGAATCCGGCGCCGAGCGCTGCGGCGCCGACGACCGGCAGGTTCGCGCGCAGCTTGCCCGCCACGTCGGTCACCTCGCCGAGCCCGGCCCGCAGGGTTTCCACGGCACGAGCGAGCTCGGCGCGCTCGGCCGCTATCTCGGCGCGGACGTCCTCCGCTTTACGGTTGTTCTCAGCCATCTGCCTTGAGTGCCTCCGAGGTCTCCTTCGCTTCCTGGATTGCTTGGCGGGGAACGGGCGGGCTGCCGCGTTTCAGGGCCTGGACTGCGAGGAACAGCAGCCCGAGCGCCACGACTAGCAGGAAGACAGTCACGGCGAGCAGCGACAGCCACGTCGGGAAGTACTCGGCCAGCCCGGCTGCGATCGTCGCAAAGCCGAAGCCGATCGCATAGAGGCCGATCACGATCGCGGCGAGGCCGAACGCTGCACCGGTGCCGAGCGCTGCGATCTTGCCCTTGAGCTCCAGCGTGGCGAGCTCGAACTCGAGTTTCGCCAGCGAGCTCGCGTGCTCGGCTACCTGCTTCGCCGCGTTGCCGACGCCGCCCGAGTTCGCCGCGGAGACATTCGGGTCAGCGTCGTGGGTGCGCATGCCCTCTCCAGTCGATCAGCTTGGCCGCCACGATGCCGACGGCGAACGCGACACCGACCACTACGAACGGATTCGGCCCGCCGCGGCGCTTCGGCGCGGGGCGGGCTCCCAGCTGCGGGCCGGACGGGGCGACAGTCCCCTCGGCAGGCCTGGAGTTCGTCGGGGCACGGCCGCGCAGCCGCGCCGCCATCAGGCTCGGCTTCAGCTTGCGGACGAACGCGGCGTCGTCGGCCAGCTCCTGGGCCAGCTTCGCCTTCGGACCGCCCTCGGCTGCGAACGTGTTCGCCAGGTCCTGGAGCCGGGAGGCGGCGCGCTCGACAAGCAGGTCGCCCCTGTTCATTTCTTCGCGGGCGGCTCCTCGCCCGTCGCGATGCGCCAGATCCCTGACGCGGCCCGCCGCGCGATCACGGCCGACACCGCCGCGAGCGTGGCGTAGAGACCGGTCCACAGGAGCTTGCGAATCACGGGGGAAGCGTACCGCGCCCGCCGTCGCGTGAAACGTTCAGTCGTATGCTCCGGCTGTGCAGGACGGACGCGGCCTCGGCAAGCGTGACCGCCAACGTCTGATCACGAGTCTTGTGACCCGGCGGCGGCTGGGAACGCAGCACGAGTTGCGCGATGCGCTGGCCAGGAACGGCTGCGTCGTCACCCAGGCGACCGTGTCGCGCGACATCCGCGAGCTGGGGCTCACAAAGACGGAGGACGACCTCGGCCGCCCGCGCTACGTCGTGCCGCAGGCCCGCGCGCGGCGGGCCCCGCGCGAGGACCTGGTTGCCGTGATGTCGCAGTTCGGCCGGCGCGCGGTGGCGGCGCAGAACATCGTCGTTGTCCAGTCCGAGCTCGGCTCCGCGCCCGCGATCGCACGCGCGCTTGACCGGCTCGAGCACCCTCGCGTGGTCGGCACGCTCGCCGGCGACGACACGGTCCTCGTCATCGCGGCACGCGCGCGCGACGCGGGCGCCCTCGCGCGCGAGCTGAACGCGCTGGTCGCTCCTTAACAGTGACTGCCACCGTAAGGGGGGCCCTGAGCGGTCACAGCGACGTGAGGCGCGGAGGACGTGTGACGATGCACGGCCATGCCGAGGCCGGCCTTTGACCGCTTCTATCGCTACGACGAGCTGACCGAGCTGCTGCGCGCCTGGCAGGACGAGTACCCGCACCTCTACCGGGCGGAGAGCATCGGCAAGTCGTACGAAGGGCGAGACATCTGGCTGGCGACGGTCACGAACGCCGAGACGGGGCCGGACGGGGAGAAGCCCGCGTTCCTGATCGAGGCGAACATTCACGCGCTCGAGGTGACCGGCTCGGCAGCCGCTCTCTACCTGCTGAACAGGCTGCTGATTGAGTACGGCAGCGACCCGCGCGTCACGCGTGCTCTCGACACGCGTACGTTCTACGTTCTCCCGCGGCTGAACCCCGACGGTGCCGAGCTCGCGCTCGCCGACCGCCCGCGCTTCGTCCGCTCCAGCGTCCGTCCCTACCCGCTGCTGGACCCGCAGGACGGGCTGCACGCGGAAGATCTGGACGGCGACGGACGCGTCCTGATGATGCGGCTCCGCGACCCGAACGGCGCCTGGAAGGCGCACCCGGAGGAGCCGCGGCTGCTCGTGCGGCGCGAGCCCGACGAGGCAAACGAGGACGGAGCGTTCTACCGGCTCCTGTGGGAGGGAACGATCCGCAACTACGACGGCGTCATGCTCAAGGTGGCGCCGCCGCTCGAAGGCCTCGACCTGAACCGCAACTTCCCCATGGAATGGGCGCCGGAGGTCGACCAGCAGGGCGCAGGTCCCTATCCGACCTCCGAGCCCGAGATCCGGGCGATGGTGCAGGCGGTCGTCGACCGCCCCAACATCACCGGCCACATCGCGTACCACACCTTTTCGGGTGTTCACCTGCGCCCGTACGCCGCGTACGACGACGACCATTTCCCGACCCCTGACCTGCGCGCCTACAAGCTGCTCGGCGAGTACGCCACCCGCATCACCGGCTACCCGGCCGTCTCCGTCTTCCACGACTTCAAATACGACCCGAAGACGGCCATCAAGGGCTCGGCGCACGACTGGCTCTATGACCACCTTGGTCTCTTCTCGTGGACGACCGAGTTCTGGAGCCCGCAGCGGCGCGCCGGCATCGAGGGCTTCCAGTTCATCGAGTGGCTTCGCGACCACCCGCCCGAGGACGACTTCAAGCTGCTGCGCTGGGCCGAGCAGGAGATCGGCGAGCGGGCGTACGCGGACTGGTACCCGTTCGAGCATCCACAGCTCGGAGAGGTGGAGCTCGGCGGCTGGGACGTCTTTTACTGCTGGGGCAACGTGCCGACGCACTTCCTCGAGGAGGAGATCGCGCCACACGCCGAATTCGCCCTCTTCCACCTGCTCGTCTCGCCGCGGCTCGAGCTGCATTCGCTCGACCTGAAGCCTGTGGGGGAGGGCGCCTACCGAGTGCGGCTGGTCGTGCACAACACGGGCTGGCTACCGACCAACGTCACGCAGAAGGCGGTCGATCGCCGCGCGGTTCGCCCGCTCGAGGTCGAGCTGACGCTGCCCGAGGGTGCACAGCTCGCGGTCGGCAAGGAGAAGGAAGAGGCAGGGCAGCTGGAGGGCCGCGTGCACAAGCGCTCGCCGCTCGGCTGGTGGACGGACGACTCCACCACCGACCGTGCCAAGCTCGAGTGGGTCGTCGAGGCGCCCGCCGGCGGCCGGCTCGGCATCGAGGCCCGCCATCAGCGTGCCGGCACCGTGCGGCTCGAGGTCGAGCTCGACCGGTAGGGCAACTACGAGCGCGTGCGGCGCCGCCCGCGCGTCTAACCCGGCGGGCTCTCCACCTTCCGCTCTTCGAGGCGATCGAACTCGGAGCTTCCCAGCGAGAGCGTCACGCTCCCCATCACGATCCGCGCGACACACTCCGCCGGCACGTAGCGGCTCGGCCGAAGGCGGCCGGGCGAGACGATCAGCCCATCGAAGATGTCGCGCTCGGTGTCGCCGAGCAGCTCGTCGATCTGGCCGAGGTCAGCGCCGTCCGAGCTCTCGACGGCCCAGCCGCGCTCGATGACCAACCAGGAAACCGGATCGGCGCCGCTCACACGACCTTGCCACCGACGTACCAGACCGGCCCCTGCGTGTAGACGGGCTGCGTTTCGGACAATGCGCGCAGCAGCCGGAAGCGACCGGTGATTCGCTCGCGATCGAGTCGCTCGAGACAACGGCGCACCATTCCCGGCGTCGCCCCGTAGCCGAATGTTCGCGCGCAGCGGAACCGGAACGCGAGCCGTTGACCGTCGCGGGCCGGATTCAGCGGCGCCATCAGCAGCGCGGCGCGGTCGAGGAGGTCGCTCGACTGGAGCTCCACCTCGGCATAGATGTCGCTCCAGTCCGGAGGCAGGCCCGCGAGCGCCTCGTCCCAGGCCGGTACGAGCGGCTCGGCCTGCGGGCGCGGCCGGCCCGCGGGCTCCCCGGCCGCCGGAATCTGAGTCGGTGTCGTGCCGGGCTCCTGTGAGCCGGCCGGTACGGCCGAGAGCACCTCGAGGGTACCGCCGATGCCCTCCCGGTCGAGGCGGCCGAGCAACCGCCGCACAGCGTCCTCGCCGGGTCCGCTCGCACGGGAGCAGGAGAAGCGAACCTCGTTCCCACTGCGGCCGGACATGAGCGGCGCGAGCAGGGCGTTGGCGCGCCCCGCATCAGCCTCGTTGTCGAGGCGCAGCAGCAGCCGTACGTCGCCCCAGTCCTCCGGGAGCGACGCCCGGAGCGCCTGCCACTGCCTTCCGAGCGTCAAGGCGGCCAGCGTACATACACTGACGCGACCATGGCGAAGGTCGAGAAGCGCGGCACATTGTCCGCCGAGCAGCTCCGCGACTTCTACCGCGAGATGCTCCTCATCCGCCGCTTCGAGGAGCGTGTCGAGGACCGCTTCCGGGCCGGCGAGCTGCCCGGCTTCCTGCACGTCGCGATCGGACAGGAGGCCGTGGCGGTGGGTGTCTGCAAGGCGCTCGAGGAGGGCGACGTGATGGCCTCGACGCATCGTGCGCACGGGCACACGCTGGCGCTCGGCACACACCCCAACGAGGTGATGGCCGAGCTCTACGGAAAGCTCGAAGGCTGCTCACACGGGTACGGCGGGTCGATGCACCTCTACGACATCGAGCGCGGCAATATGGGCGCGAACGCCGTCGTGGGCGGCGGGCTGCCTGCCGTCGTCGGCGCCGCTCTCGCCTTCAAGTTTCGCGACGAGCCCCGCGTCGCGCTCGCGTTCTTCGGCGACGGGGCGACGAACATCGGGACGTTCCACGAGTCGCTCAACCTGGCACAGCTCTGGAACGTTCCCGCCGTCTTCGTCTGCGAGAACAACCACTGGGCCGAGTCGACGCCGGCGAAGCAGCACATGCCGATCGAAGATGTGAGCAAGCGCGCGGCGGCATACGAAATGAAGGCGGCCAAGGTGGACGGCCAGGACCTCGAGGCTGTCTATGCGGCCGCCGTGAAGGCGATCGACCATGCGCGCTCCGGCGCCGGCCCCTACTTCCTCGCCTGCGAGACGTACCGACTTACCGGGCACTACGTCGGCGACCCGCAGGTGTACCGGCCGAAGGACGAGCTGAAGAAGCTGCGCGAGACGCAGGACCCGCTCACGAAGCTCCGCGAGAAGCTCAAGCTGTCCGACGAGGACGTGGAGGAGCTGGAGCGCGAGGTCGGGGAGCTCGTGGACGCCTCGGTCGAGTTCGCGCAGAACGGCACCGACCCGAAGCCCGAAGACGCCCTGAAGAATGTCTACGCCTAGCGCCTCGAGTCCGGCAGATCTGGCTACTCGGGACAGGTACGAGTGCCAGTCACCTGGACCTGGCCGTTCGCGCCAGGTGGAGGGTTTCCGTGCCTGAGCTGTCGTACCGCGAGGCGGTGCGCGACGCGCTCGCACGCGCGATGCGCGAGGACGAGGACGTCTTCATCATGGGCGAGGACATCGCCGAGATGGGCGGCTCGATGGGCGTCACGCAGGGCCTGGTGGACGAGTTCGGGGCCGACCGCGTGCGTAACACGCCGATCGCCGAGATGGCCATCATGGGCGCCGGCATCGGGGCTGCCATGCAGGGCATGCGGCCGGTCGTCGAGATCATGTACGAGGACTTCCTGACGCTCGGCTGCGAGCAGCTGGTCAATCAGGCGGCCAAGCATCGCTACATGTCCGGCGGCCAGGTGAAGGTGCCGCTGGTCGTCCGCACGCAGGGAGGCTCGGGCTGGTCGCCGGGCGCGCAGCACGCCCAGCAGCTCGAAGCCTGGTTCGTGCACATCCCGGGCCTCAAGGTCGTCTTTGCCTCCACGCCGACTGACGCGCGCGGCCTGCTCTGGTCGGCCATCTACGACGACAACCCGGTCGTCTTCTTCGAACACCGCACGCTGTACGGGATCAAGGAAGAGGTGCCCGAGGAGATCGAGCCGCTGCCCATCGGCCAGGCGCGAGTGCACCGCGAGGGAGAAGATGTGACGGTCGTGGCCACCGGGCGGCTGGTGCACGAGTCGCTGGCCGCCGCGCAGCAGGCGGAGGAGCAGGGCGTCTCGGTCGAGGTGCTCGACCCGCGCACGCTCCAGCCGCTCGACGAGGAGGCGCTCGTCGAGTCGGTCAAGAAGACGAACCGCTGCGTCGTTGCGCACGAGGCCGTGACGCGCATGGGCTACGGGGCCGAGGTGGCAGCCGTCGTCCAGCACCGGGCCTTCGACTGGCTCGACGCGCCCGTCGAGCGCGTCGGCGCCCACTTCACGCCGCTCCCGTTCGCGCCTGTCATGGAGCAGTTCGTGGTGCCGCAGGCGGACGATGTGCTGGCGGCGATTCTCCGCACCGTCGGACGGAATGGCGACTGAGGTCAAGCTCCCGCGGCTCGGGCAGGGCATGGAGTCCGGCACGATCGTGCGCTGGCTGAAGTCCGAGGGCGACCGTGTCGAGCGCGGCGATCCGCTCTACGAGGTCGACACCGAGAAGGTCACGCAGGAAGTCGAAGCCGAGGCCTCCGGAGTGCTGCTCAAGATCGCCGTTCAGGAGGGCGAGGTGGACGTCGGCCACGTCGTGGCCGTGATCGGCGAGGAGGGCGAGGAGGTATCCGTCGACACGTCCAACGGCGGTGCGCCGCAGGCCGACGAGCAGAAGGCTGAGCGCGAGGAGCCGAGCGAGTTCGCACAGCGGATCCGCGAGGCGCAGGGCGACGGCGCCGCGCGGCCCGAGACGGGTGAGCGGATCAAGGCTTCGCCGCTGGCGCGGCGCATCGCGCGCGAGCGCGGCGTCGACCTGTCGAACCTGCAGGGAACGGGGCCGGAGGGCCGCATCGTCGCCGAGGACGTGGAGCGCGCCGCCAAGGCGCCGGCACCCGAGCCGGCCGCTGCACCCGAGCGTGTTGCCGCGCCCGACGGCGAGGTCGAGGAGGTGCCGCTCACGAGCGTGCGCAAGACGATTGCGCGCCGGCTCACCGAGGCCTGGGAGGCGCCCGCGTTCCAGCTTCGGGTGTCCGCCGACATGACCCGCGCGCAGGGGCTGCGCGAGCGCCTCGCCGAGCGCGCCGCCGACGCCGCTCCGAAGATCACCGTCTCGGACGTCCTGACCAAGGTCTGCGCGGCGGCGCTCATCCAGCACCGCGAGTTGAACGCCCACTTCGCGGGCGACAAGGTGCGGCTCTTCCCGTCGGCGCACGTCGGGCTCGCCGTAGCGGCGCCGCAGGGCCTGGTCGTGCCGGTCATCCAGTCCGCCGAGCGCCTGACGCTCGCCCAGATCGCCGCTGCGCGGGCCGACGTGGTCGACCGTGCGCGGGGCGGCAAGCTCCGCCAGGACGATCTGGAAGGCGGAACCTTCACGATCTCCAACCTCGGCATGTACGGCGTCGAGGAGTTCATCGCGGTGCTCAATCCGCCGCAGGTGGCCATTCTCGCCGTCGGGGCGATCGAGGTCCGTCCGGTGCTGATCGACGAGGAGCTCGACATCCGTCCGATGATGAGCCTCACGCTCACGTGCGATCATCGGGCCGTCGACGGCGCCGCCGGCGCGGAGTTTCTCCGTACGGTGAAGGCGTTTTTGGAGGAGCCGGGTCTGGCCCTATAAGGTCGCGCCATGCGCGTCTGGTACCGCGTCCGCGACATCGAGGCCGCCCGAGCGTTCTACAGCTCGAAGCTGGGATTCGAGGAGACCTACTTCGACGACGAGGGCCGCTGGGCCAAGCTCGAGCGGGGCGGCATGCAGATCGCCCTTGCCGAGGGCGAGCCGGAAGAGGAGGGCGGCGTGGCGACCATCGACGTCCCGGACGTGAAGGCCGAGGCCGACCGTCTGCGCGGCGAGGAGGTCGAGGTGGGCGTCGTGCTCGAGCTGCACGACGAGATGCGTCTCCTGGACGTCTTCGACCCGGACGGCAACCGCATTCAGCTCGTCCAGGCGATGCGCGAGCCCTGACCGTCCCAGCCCGACTGGGCCTCGTTACGATCACGCCCGGAAAGCGAACCGGGAGAGACCATGCAATCTGACGTCGCCGTCCTCGGAGGCGGCCCCGGCGGCTACACGGCCGCCATCCGCGCGGCGCAGCTCGGCGCGAAGACGATCTGCATCGAGAAGGAGCCCGAGCTCGGCGGGACCTGCCTGCGCGTCGGCTGCATCCCCACCAAGGCGTGGGTGCAGACCGCCTTCGCGCTCAAGGAGGCCGAGGAGACGTTCGCGAAGCTGGGCGTCCAGGTCGGCGAGGCGCAGCTCGACTTCGGTACGGCGAACGAGTGGAAGGACGCCGTCGTCAAGCAGATGACGCAGGGCGTCGCCGGCCTCTTCAAGGCGAACGGGGTCGAGTGGGTGAAGGGCGCCGGTCGCTTCACGGCCGCGAACACGATCGCCGTCGAGGGCGGGGAGGACGTCACCTTCCAGCAGGCCGTCATCGCCACCGGCTCCTACCCGTTGCGCCCCCCGATCGAAGGCATCGACTCCGAGCGTTGCGTCGACTCCACGGGCCTGCTCGCCCAGACCGAAGTGCCGCGCCGCCTCGTGGTCCTGGGCGGCGGCATCATCGGCTGCGAGTTCGCCTCTATCCTCCGGCGCTTCGGCTCGGAGGTGACGATCATCGAGATGCTGCCGATGCTGATCCCGCAGGAGGACGCGGACGCAGCACAGGAGCTCGCCAAGCAGTTCGGCAAGCGTGGCATCCAGCTGCACCTCGAGGCGCGCTGCGACCGCGTCGAGGAGACGGGCGACGGGCTGCGCGTGCACTTCAACGGGGAGCAGACTGTCGAGTGCGACCTCATGCTCGTCTCCACCGGCCGCGGGCCGCTCGTCGAGAACCTCGGGCTCGAGCAGATCGGCGTCGAGTTCGACAAGCGCACCGGCATCGCCAGCGACGAGCACCGGCGCACGACGGTTCCGCACATCTACGCGGTCGGCGACTGCGCCGGGTACTGGCAGCTCGCGCACACGGCGTTCCGAGAGGGCGAGGTGGCCGCGGAGAACGCGCTCGGCCACGACGCCGTGGTCGACAACCGCGGCGTGCCGCGCCCGATCTACACCGATCCGGAGATCGCCGGCGTGGGCCTCACTGAGGCGGAGGCGCGCGAGCAGTACGGAGAGGACGTCGCGGTGGGGATGTTCCCGTGGGTGGCGAACGCGCGGGCCGTCATGCAGAACGAGACGGTCGGCTGGGTCAAGTCGATTCACGAGACCCACTACGGCGAGCTGCTCGGCATCGTCATGGTCGGCCCACACGTAACCGACCTGATCGAGGCAGGCGTGGTGGCGCTCGACGCCGAAGCGACGGTCGAGACGGTCGCCGACGGTATGGCCGCGCACCCGACGCTCTCCGAGGCGATCAAGGAAGCAGGACTGGTGGCGCTCGGGCGTGCCATCCACCTGCCGCCCCGGAAGCGGGCTGCAGCGCGCGCGTAGCGATTCCCTCGAACGAGGGCTAAAGATTTGCGTCCGTTCTGCCGATAACCGTTAGGCAGGCGTGCGCGCTCCGCGCGTGTAGAAACGCTACGCCGGCGCGGCGGCGAGGTCGGGCCGTGGCATCGCCCGCACACTAGGCACGAGCAGCACGAGCGTGTTGGCCGCCGCTGCCAGCCCGGCTGCCAGCACCAACGTCGTGTCGAGGCCGATTGCGTCGGCGAGCGGGCCGGCCAGCGCGAAGCCGAGCGGCATGAAGATCAGCGAGATCATCCAGTCGTAGGAGCTGACGCGCGAGATCGCGTCGCGCGGGATGTTGGCCTGCAGCACGCTGTCCCAGATGGCGTTGCCGGCGTTGATGCCGGCGAAGGCCAGCGCCGCGGCGGCCCCGACCACGAGCGCAGGCGCCGGCGGCAGGAGCGAGAGCAGTTGCAGCGAGACGGGCAGGATCACCAGGAAGCTGGCCACGAGCGGCCGCGCCGGCCGGTAGCGCAGCGCCACGGCGCTGCCGAGCACGCCCCCGACTGCGCCGACCGTCATGGCAAGCCCCCAGTCGCCGGCGCCGCCCAGCTCCTCCTGGAAGACGAGGGGGCCGAGCACGAAGAACACCGCAATGGCGACGTTGGACATCGAGAACGCGACGAACGCCGCCTGCACCCACGCGCGCGCTCGTACCTCACGCCAGCCGCGCGCCAGGTCGCCCAAGAACGACTGCCGTGGCGGTGCGGGCGCTCGTTCGAGCGGCAGCGTGGCAAGGAACACGGCGCTGGCCGCGTAGCTCACCGCGTCGATCAGGAACACGACGCCCGTGCCGGCGCCGGCGATCAGGAACCCGGCCACCGCGGGCCCGAAGATCGAGGTGCCGCTCTCGGAGAGGCTCATGAGCGCGTTTGCCTGCTGGAGGCGCTCGCGGCTGATCGTCTCGGGAATGAGCCCGGTGGACGCCGGTCCGAAGAAGGCAGATGCCGCCCCGGCGACCGCCGACGCAAGGGCAAGCATCCACACGTCCAGCGTGCCAGCCAGCAGCAGGACGCCCACGGAGGCCTGCGAGATGCACCGAACTGCGTCGCAGGCGAGCATCACGAAGCGGCGCGGGAGCCGGTCGGCCCACACGCCGCCCACCAGGATGAAGCCCACGCGGGCGAGCGTGAAGGAGGCAGCCACCAGCCCCAGCTGCGACGCGGAGCCGTCCAGATCGGAGAGCACGCCGAACGCGATGGCCACCGGGATCAGTGAGTCGCCGGCGGACGATGCCGTGCGGCCAAGCCACAGCAGCCGGAAGGGCCGCTCGCCGAGCGCGCCCAAACTGTCGCGCAGCGTGATCACCGACCGAACCTAGCCAAACGTACAATCCCTCGTTCGAGACGCTTAGAACTGCGGGGGGAGGGGGAACAACGTAAGCAGTGAGCGCTCGCTGGCTCAGCCCCGACCGCGCCTTCGAGCGCCTTTACCAGCGGCACGTGGCCGCCATTTACCGCTACGTGCTCGTCGTCCTCCAGAACGAGGCGGACGCCGAGGACGCGACCCAGCAGACGTTTCTCAGCGCCTACCGCGCCTGGGAGCGCGGTGAGCGGCCGTATCGCCCGCACAACTGGCTGATCGCGATCGCCCACAACGTGTGTCGGCAGCGCTTCCGGGAGTCCTCGCGACGGCCCAGCGAGGTCGGACTCGATGAGGCCGCGTTCAGCATGGCCACGGTCGACGACGAGGCGCCCGGCGCAGAGGACATCCGGCGGGCGCTCGGCCACCT
>DAITAO010000135.1:0-5039 GCA_036824245.1 Gaiellaceae bacterium
CTGCGAGCTCGCGGCCGGCGCCAGTGACGTGCCGACGAGCACGGTCAAGACCAGCGCGAGGGCAGCCGGCGCCAGCTGCGAGATGAACCTCATGCGGAGCAGAGCCCCGGCGCGCGGCTACGCGATTCCCGACGAAGATTCCCCTTCACGTTCCCTTCCCCTGACCCTGAGCGAGCGTTTCCGGTCGCATTCCCATTATGCGGACGCCGTGCGGAGACGCAATTGAAGATGGCCGCGAGTGGCGTCGCTGCGCTGAATCTGCTCCTTGACGGGCTGCTGCCGAGGCTCCGCCGCTGAGAATTCGGCCGTTCTGGACATGCACCTCGTGGAGGGCTCTCATGGCAGATACGGCCGTGTCTTTGCTAGACAGCGCCCTTCGGGACAGCGGCTTAGGTGCCCGAGCCTCCTCCCCGAATCGAACCTATCGATGAAGCTCGCACGCGTGTGTACCCGCCCTGTGCCGGAACTGTGACGGCCGCGCCGCGCTCGGACCCGGCGCCGGACCCGCCCCGGCGCACGCTCATCGTGGACTTCGACGGCACCGTAACCCTGGAGGACATGCTCGACCGCATCGCCCGGCAATTCGGCGACGCGGAGATCTACAAGGAAGTCGAGTGGGGCTTTCGCCGCGGCGAGGTCACGATGCGTGAGGACATCGAGCGCAAGCTCGGCAGCGTGCGGGCGCCGCTCGCCGAGGTGGTGGCCTGGCAGATCGAGCACGCCCGCATGCGCCGCGGCTTCGCCGGGCTCGTCGGGCTCGCTCGCGCGCGCGAATGGCCGCTCGTAGTCGTCTCCAGCAGCTTTCACGAGCTCATCGAGCCGCTGCTCGCCCACCACGGTGTCGGCGCCCCGGTGCATGCGAACCGGGTCGCTGCCGAGCCCGACGGCTGGCGCGTCGAATGGCGCTTCGGTGTCGATTGCGACACGTGTGGGGAGTCGTGCAAACGCAGCGTGATCGAGCGGCTTGCGGGCAGCGATGAGGCAATCCTCGTGGGCGACGGCTACTCGGATCGCTGCGCGGCTCGGGTCGCCGACCGCGTGTTCGCGACCAAGGGGCTGGCGCACTACCTCGAGTGCAAGGGCGTTCGCCACCACCCGTTCACCGATTTCCAGGACGTCGCGAGGGCGCTCCACGGGGGAAGCCTGTGACCGTCACGCCCGCCTTGCGCGAGGCCCCGTCCTGGTGGCGGCGCCACCACGGCGGTGACGGCGACCTCGTCGTTGCCTATTTCTGCCTGGAGTTCGGTGTGGACGAACGGCTCCCCACCTACTCCGGTGGGCTCGGCATGCTGGCCGGCGACCACCTCAAAGCCGCCTCGGATCTCGGCGTTCCGCTCGTGGGCGTCGGTCTCTTCTACCGGCTCGGATACTTCCGCCAGGCGCTCGACGAGAGCGGGCAGGCCGAACGGTACGTGGAGACCGATCCCGCCCAGGCCGGGCTCGTGCTGGAGGAGACCGGCGGCGGGCCGCTCACCGTCACCGTCGAGCTGGCAGGGGAGGTGGTCACGGCGCGGGTTTGGCGGAGCGACGCGGCGGGCGTGCCGCTTTACCTGCTCGACGCTGACGGCATCACCGACGTGCTCTACGGCGGCGATCGCGAGCACCGCCTGCGCCAGGAGCTGCTGCTCGGCGTAGGAGGACCGCGTGCGCTCGCCGCGCTCGGCGTCCGGCCGACGGTCTTCCACGTCAACGAAGGACACGCCGCGTTCCTGGGTCTCGAGCGCCTGCGCGCGCTCGTGGAGGAGCAGGAGCGCATGCCCGGCGATGCGCTCGCCGAGGTGCGGGCCTCGACCGTTTTCACGACGCACACACCGGTGCCCGCCGGCAACGAGCGTTTTGACGTAGAGCTCGTGCGGGGCTATGCCAGCTCTCTCGCCGAGCGCGCCGGCATTGGCTGGGAGGGCCTGCTGGAGCTCGGCAGCGCACCCGGCGACGAACTGTTCGGACTGACACCGCTCGCCCTGCGCACGTCCGGATACGCAAACGCCGTCTCGCAGCTGCACGGTGAAGTGGCCCGCGACATGTGGCGTGAGCTCGGCAGATCGATCGGCCATGTCACAAACGGCGTGCACCGGCGCTCCTGGCAGAGCCCTGAGCTGGCCGAGTTGCTCGCGCGGTCAGGAGTCGACTTCACGGCGGCGCCCGGCGAGCAAGGCTGGGAGTGCGCCCGAGCACTCGACCTGCTCGAGCTCTGGCGAGTTCGTACAGAGCGCAAGCGTGCGCTGCTCGCAGCGGTGAGCGCTCCGGGCCTCTCCGTCGGCGCGCTCACAATCGGGTTCGCCCGCCGCTTCGCCACCTACAAGCGGGCGGGCCTGCTCCTTTCCGATCGCGAGCGCCTCGGCCGCCTGCTCGGCGACCCTGAGCGTCCCGTCCAGTTGCTCGTAGCCGGCAAGGCCCATCCCGCCGACGACGGCGGCAAGGCGCTGATCAAGCTCCTGCTCGACTACGCGGGCCACGAGCGGGGCCGAGTCGTCTTCCTCCCGGACTACGACGTGCGCCTTGCGCGCCTGCTCGTTCAGGGAGTCGACCTGTGGCTGAACACGCCGCGGCGCCCCCAGGAGGCCTGCGGCACGAGCGGCATGAAGGCCGCTCTGAACGGCGCGCTGAACCTGTCGACGCTCGACGGCTGGTGGGCGGAGGGCTACACACCGGAGACCGGCTGGGCCTTCGGCGAGCGCGACCTAGAGGACGACGCTGCGCAGGACGCTGCCGACGCCCTCGAGCTCTATCGCGTGCTCGAAGAGGAGGTCGTCCCCGCGTTCTACGAGCGTGACGGCGAGGGCGTGCCGGTGCGCTGGCTCGAGATGGCGGCCGCATCGATCGAGCATGTCGGGACCCGGTTCGGCGCCGACCGGATGGTCACCGAGTACGCCGATCGGTACTACGTCGCAGCGCACCGGCGCTGAACCCGAGTGGCGCTCCTTCGCGTTCCGGAGCCCTACAGCTTCGACCTCTCCACGGGCCGCTATCGCGCCTTCGGGCTCGACCGTGCCAACGTCTGGCACGAAGGCGCCCTCTACCGGGTCGTCGGAGACCGGGAGGTGCGTATCCAGGCGACGCGCGGCGGTGTGGACGTGGATCCGCTCGACGCCGACACGGAGCCGGTCGTCCGCCACCTGCTCGGCCTGCCCTTCGACCTCGACCCGTTCTACGCCTTCGCCGAGAGCGAACCCGCCCTTGCGCGGCTGACCACGGCGTTGAGCGGCCTGCGGCCGCCGCTCGCCCCCGATCCCTTCGAGAGCCTCGTCACCTCGATCACGGCTCAACAGGTGTCGCTCTATGCGGCTTTCGCGGTGCGCGGCCGCCTCATCGAGCGCTTCGGCGGTGCGCGTGGCGCGCACGCGATCGCCTTTCCCACGCGTGAGACGCTCGCGGATGCGCGTGAGGAGGACCTCACGGCCGTCGGCTTCTCGCGGCGCAAGGCGGGCTACGTCATCACGCTCGCAAGGAGCGATCTCGACCTGTACGAGCTCGCCGCTCTGGCGGATGAGGAGGTCGCCCGCCGCCTCGTCGCGCTGCCCGGCATCGGCGAGTGGACGGCGGACTGGTTCCTGGCTCGTCACCTGGCACGGCCGCGGGCATGGCCGGCCGGCGATCTCGGGCTGCGTAAGGCGGTCTCGCGCTTCTATGGTGACGGTCGCGACCTGACCCCCGAGGAGGTGCGAGCGCTGGGCGCCCGCTTCGATCCATTCCAGAACCTGACCGCGCACTACGTGCTCGCCGGCCTCCTCGCCGACGCATGAGGATTCGCGCCATCACCGCGGCCGACGAGTCGGCCATCCGCGCGCTCTGGGAGGAGTTCGAGGCCGAGGTGCCCGAGCCCCCCGGCTTCGCGCCGGAGAGCTGGGACGAGGCTTGGGCCGACCTGAGCCGGCACGCGGAGCAGGGCGTAGCGCTGCTCGCGGACGATGACGAGGGGCCTGTCGGCTACGCCTTTGCACGAGCACCGGCGCACGGCCGCGCGCACGTGACCGACGTCTACGTCCGCCCGCGAGCGCGCCGCCGCGGTGTTGCCACCGAGCTGATGCGCGAGCTCGCGGCCGGCCTGCAGGACCTCGGGGCCGAGTGGGTCAGCCTGGACGTCCTGATGGCGAACGAAGCTGCGCGTGCCCTCTGGGAGCAGGTCGGCTTCGAGGACGTGCAGCGCGTCATGTCGACACGCCTGGAGACGCTGATCCAGCGGCTGGGGGAGGCGCCTGCGCCGAGCGGCGCCTCCTTCGGGGCGGTTCACGTGCAGACGGACGACCAGGGAGCCGTCGTGGCTGCCGTGGAGCGTTTCGTGCCCCGGCTGCACCGCTCAGGCGCCACGGTCGTCGCGCCGCCGCAAAACGGCTGGGTAGCTGTTCACGACGAGGCGACCGACAGGGAGCCGTCGCTGCTGCGCCGACTCGCACAGGAGCTCTCGGTGGTGACCGGCCTCGTCGTGCTGGCGCTCGGTGTGGAGGAAGGCCGTGTCGTGCGCCTCGCTGCCTTCGAGCGCGGCCAGCTGCTCGACGAGTATCTGTCCGTGCCCGATGCATACGGGCCCCTGCCGCCCGGTGACGCCGTCGCGCTGCGCGCGAACCCAACCGTGCTCGCGCGGCTGACCGGCGCCGAGCCGGCGCGGATCCGTCAGGTCGCCCGCACGGCCGGCTCTCCGTCCGAGCTGCCGGCGCCGGAGGAACACGCGGCGGCGCTCGCCGATGTTCTGGGGCTGCCCGACGCACATGGCTTCCCCGAGGCGAGTGCGGCCCCTGACGCAGTCACGGTCACGCACCGATGACGGTCGTCCTCTTGCACGCGTTCCCGCTCGACGAGCGCATGTGGGAGCCGCAGCTGGCGGTGCTGGAGCGATACGACGTATTTGCACCACGCCTCTACGGGCGTGGCGGCTCGATCGAGGACTGGGCGTCGTCGGTGCTCGGCGACGTGGACGGCGAGGTCACGGCGGTCGGGGCCTCGATGGGCGGCTACGTGGCGCTCGCGATGGCGCGGGCCGCCCCCGAGCGCGTTCGCGGGCTGCTGCTCGCGGGCTCTCGCACGGGGGCCGACACGCCTGA
>DAITAO010000017.1:0-48205 GCA_036824245.1 Gaiellaceae bacterium
GCGAAGATCTGCTATAAAGCGGCTTAGATTTTCTACTAACGACCACAAGAGCAAGGAGTAGACGCACATGGCAAAGACCATCGGCATCGATCTCGGCACGACCAACTCGGCCATGGCGGTGCTCGAGGGCGGCGAGCCGACCGTCATCCCGAACGCAGAGGGCGGCCGCACCACGCCGTCCGTCGTCGCGTTCACGAAGGACGGCCAGCGGCTCGTCGGTGCGCCCGCCAAGCGCCAGCAGGTCACGAACCCGCAGTCGACGGTGTTCTCGATCAAGCGCTTCATGGGCCGTAAGTTCTCCGAGGTCTCCGAGGAGATGAAGATCGTGCCGTACGAGGTCATCCAGGGCCCGAACGGTGACGTCCTCGTCAAGGCCGAGGACAAGGAGTACGTGCCGCCCGAGATCTCGGCGATGATCCTGCAGAAGCTGAAGGGCGACGCCGAGGCGTACCTGGGCGAGCCGGTCACGGACGCTGTGATCACGGTGCCCGCGTACTTCAACAACGCGCAGCGTGAGGCGACCAAGGACGCGGGCCGCATCGCCGGCCTCAACGTGCTGCGCATCATCAACGAGCCGACCGCGGCGTCGCTCGCCTACGGGCTCGAGAAGGAAGCCGACCAGACGATCCTCGTGTGGGATCTCGGCGGCGGCACGTTCGACGTGTCGATCCTCGAGCTCGGTGAGGGCGTCTTCGAGGTCAAGGCCACGAACGGCGACAACCACCTCGGCGGCGACAACTTCGACAAGGCGATCGTGGATTGGATGGTCGCCGAGTTCAAGCGCGACCAGGGCATCGACCTGTCGCAGGACCGCATGGCGCTTCAGCGTCTCTACGAGGCGGCCGAGAAGGCGAAGATCGAGCTGTCGTCCACGATGACGACGCAGATCAACCTGCCCTTCGTGACGGCCACTCCGGAGGGCCCCAAGCACCTCGACCTGCAGCTCACGCGCGCGAAGCTCGAGGAGCTGGTCGCCGACCTGCTCGAGCGCACCGTGGGCCCGACCAAGCAGGCGCTCGCCGACGCGAGCATGGAGCCGAGCGCCATCGACCACGTCGTGCTCGTCGGCGGCATGACGCGCATGCCGGCCGTGCAGGAGCGCGTCAAGGCGCTGATCGGCAAGGAGCCGCACCGGGGCGTCAACCCCGACGAGGTCGTGGCCGTCGGCGCGGCCATCCAGGCCGGTGTGCTGAAGGGCGAGGTCAAGGACGTGCTGCTGCTCGACGTGACTCCGCTCTCGCTCGGCATCGAGACGAAGGGCGGCGTGTTCACCAAGCTGATCGAGCGCAACACGACCATCCCCACCAAGAAGTCCGAGGTCTTCTCGACCGCGGCCGACAACCAGCCCGAGGTGGAGATCCACGTCGCGCAGGGCGAGTCGGAGATGGTCGCCTTCAACAAGACGCTCGGCAAGTTCACACTGACGGGCATCCCGCCGGCGCCGCGCGGGTTGCCGCAAATCGAGGTCACTTTCGACATCGACGCGGACGGGATCATCCACGTGTCCGCCAAGGATCTCGGTACGGGCAACGAGCAGAAGATCCGCATCGAGGGCGGCTCGGGGCTTCAGCAGGACGACGTCGAGCGCATGATCCGCGACGCGGAGGCACACGCGGACGAGGCCCGGCGCATGCACGAGCTCGCCGACGCCCGCAACGAGGCGGAGACCCTCGCCTACCAGACCGAGCGCACGCTCAAGGAGCACCGCGACAAGCTCGACGCCGCCGATGCGGCGACCATCGAGGGCCGCATCATGGAGGTGCGGAACGTGCTCGAGAGCGCTGACGCGGGCGAGATCCGCGCCAAGACCGAGGAGCTCCAGGAGGCCTCGCAGAAGCTCGCCGAGGCCGTGTACGCACAGGCGAGCGCGCAGGCCGCGTCGTCCGCCCCGGGCAACGGCGGCGCGTCCGACGATGAGGTCGTCGAGGAGGCCGACTACGAGGTGATCGACGAGGAGGCCAAGACCTCCTAATGCCGCATCGCAAGAAGGACGAGGGACAGTCCCCCCAGGGGACTGTCCCATCCGACAACGAGGAGGGACTCTCCCCGCAGGGGGCCGTCCCGTCGGAGGTCGCCGAGCAGGTAGCGGCTGCCCAGGCCAAGGCGGACGAGCATCTGGAGGACCTGCGCCGCCTCGCCGCGGAGTTCGACAACTACCGCAAGCGGGTGGCGCGGGACCACGAGCGGCTGACGGTTCGGGCGACAGAGCGGCTCATGAAGGAGCTGCTGCCCGTGGCCGACGACCTCGAGCGCGCGCTCGAGGCGGCCGAGCAGCACGAGGAGGCGAAGCTCGAGGAGGGCGTGAAGCTCGTTCACCGCGCGCTCGCCGAGCTGCTGCGCCGCGAAGGGCTGGAGGAGATCCCGACGGAGGGGCCGTTCGACCCGCACGTGCACGAGGCGCTCCTCTCGCAGCCCTCTGAACTGGATGAAGGCCACGTAATCGAGGTGCTGCAGAAGGGCTACCGGCTCGGAGATCTCGTGCTGCGTCCGGCGCGCGTCGTCGTCTCGGCCGGCCAGGAGGCCGACGGTGGCGACGGCGAGTAAGAGCCTCTACGACGTCCTCGGCGTCTCCAAGTCGGCGTCGAGCGACGAGATCAAGAAGGCGTACCGCAAGCTGGCCCGCCAGCATCATCCGGACCGTAACCCGGGTGACAAGTCCGCCGAGGAGCGCTTCAAGGAGATCCAGGGCGCCTACGACGTGCTCTCCGATCCGCAGAAGCGCAAGCAGTACGACGCTTTCGGCGCGGGTGGCGGACGTGGCGGACCGGGTGGCTTCAACGTCGATTTCGGCGGCGACTTCGACCTGGGCAATCTGAGCGATTTCCTGGGCGGCGTTTTCGGCCGCGGAGCGCGAGGGGGCGGCCGGCGGCGCGAGCCTCAGGGCATGCGCGGCTCGGACATCGAAGCCGAGGTGCGTCTGTCGTTCGCGGACTCGCTACGCGGCGTCGAGACGCGCATCCCGGTCGAGGTGGAGACGGCCTGCTCCGAGTGCGGCGGCTCCGGAGCGAAGCCCGGCACGTCGCCCAAGATCTGCCCCGAGTGCAACGGCCGCGGCGTGACGTCGGAGAGCCAGGGGCTGTTCGCGCTGTCGCAGCCGTGCCCGCGCTGCCGCGGGAACGGGACCGTCATCGAGGATCCGTGCCCGAAGTGCAGCGGCTACGGCCGGGAGCGGCGCACGAAGCGCTACACGGTCAAGATTCCAGCCGGCGTCAAGGACGGCACGCGCATCCGCCTGAAGGGCAAGGGCGAACCGGGAATTGCCGGCGGCCCGCCCGGCGACCTGCATGTCGTCACTCGGGTCAGCGAATCGCCCATGTATGAGCGGCGCGGCTCCGACCTGATCGTGACGGTGCCTGTCACGTACGCGGAAGCCGCGCTGGGAGCGTCCGTCGACGTGCCGACGCCGGAGGGCCCGGTGTCGCTGAAGATCCCGGCCGGCTCGGAGGACGGAAAGCTGCTCCGCATCCGGGGGCGCGGCGCGCCGAAGCTGAACGGCGCCGGCCGCGGCGACGTCCTCGCGCGCGTGCGCGTGACGGTGCCGAAGAAGCTGTCGAAGAAGGAGCGCGAGCTGCTCGAGGAGCTGCAGAAGGTGTCCCGCGAGAACCCGCGCGAGGGGCTGGTCGCGTGAGCATGAGCGTTCGTGAGATCGCCGGCTTCGCCGTGATCGTTGCCGTGTTCGTGGCGTTGATGGCGAAACTCGATCTCGAGCCGCAGAGCTGGGGCTCGTTCGCCTTGCTCGCCGCGTTCCTCGCCGTGGTGGTCGGCTACCGGTCCTACCTGCGGCGGAGGCGGCCGTCATGAGGCGAACCGCCCTGAGCATCCTCTTCGGGCTCGCCGTAGCCGCTGTGATGATCGGCGCCGCAGTGGTGATCGGCTGGGCCGTCGATGTCACATGGGTGGCCGTCCTCGCCGTCACCGGATTCGCGGCGGTGGCCCTCGATCTGACTCGACGGCTGCGGAGGACGCGCGCGTGATGGATGACAGGCCGCGCTACATGATCTCGATCGCCGCCGAGCTAGTCGGCATGCATCCGCAGACGCTGCGCGTCTACGAGCAGAAGGGGCTCGTGCGACCGAAGCGCACGGCGGGGAACACGCGGCTCTACTCGGAGACAGACCTGGAGCGGCTGCGCCTCATCCAGCGACTTACCACCGAGCTCGGCCTTAATCTGGCCGGCGCGGAGGTCGTGCTGCGGCTCGAGGACGAGCTGCGCCGCGCGCAGGCGCGGTTCGACCGGCTCGAGCGCCAGATGCGCGAGGAAATCGCGAAGGTGCACCAGCAGTACCGGCGCGACCTTGTCCTCTATCGACAGGGATCACCCTCACCTGCGCGTCGAACCAACTAGACAACAGACGTTTCAAGGGAGACAACGAATTGGACTTCAACAAGCTGACGATCAAGAGCCAGGAGGCCGTCGCCGGCGCCCAGGAGCTGGCGCGGCGTGGCGGCAATCCCGAGATTCACCCGGAGCACCTGCTGCTCGCGCTGCTCGACCAGGAGCTGCCGCGCACGCTCGTCGAGCGCACCGGCTCCTCGCCCGACGCGCTGCGCGCCCAGGCCGAGGAGCGCCTGCGCCGCCGCCCCTCGATGCAGGGCGCGGAGAACCTGCAGCCGCAGGTCTCGAACGCGCTCCGCAAGGCGCTCGACCAGGCGTTCGACGAGGCGGGCAAGCTCGAGGACGAGTTCGTCTCGACCGAGCACCTGCTGCTCGCGCTCGATGTGCTGCCGCGCGAGCAGGTGCTCGCCGCACTCCAGGACGTGCGCGGCGGCCAGCGGGTCACCTCGCAGGATCCGGAAGGCACCTACCAGGCGCTCGAGAAGTTCGGCCGTGACCTGACGGCGCTCGCCGAGCAGGGCAAGCTCGACCCGGTCATCGGCCGCGACGAGGAGATCCGCCGCGTCATCCAGGTGCTCTCCCGCCGCACGAAGAACAACCCCGTCCTGATCGGCGACCCGGGGGTCGGCAAGACGGCCATCGCCGAAGGGCTCGCACAGCGGATCGTCGCCGGCGACGTGCCCGAGGGTCTGAAGGGCAAGCGCGTATGGGCGCTCGACATCGGCGCGCTGCTCGCAGGCTCCAAGTACCGCGGCGAGTTCGAGGAGCGGCTCAAGGCCGTCCTCAACGAGATCACGAACGCAGCCGGCGAGATCATCCTGTTCATCGACGAGCTGCACACCATCGTCGGCGCCGGCGCAGCCGAAGGAGCCGTCGATGCAGCGAACATGCTCAAGCCGATGCTGGCCCGCGGCGAGCTGCGCGCCATCGGCGCGACCACGCTCGACGAGTACCGCAAGCACATCGAGAAGGACGCGGCGCTCGAGCGGCGCTTCCAGCCGATCATGGTCGGCGAGCCGTCCGTCGCGGACACGATCGCCATCCTGCGCGGCCTCAAGGAGCGCTACGAGGCCCACCACGGCGTGCGCATCCGTGACGCGGCGCTCGTGGCCGCCGCCGTGCTCTCCGACCGCTACATCACCGACCGCTTCCTCCCCGACAAGGCCATCGACCTCGTCGACGAGGCAGCTTCGCGGCTGCGCATGGAGATCGAGTCGCAGCCGCTCGAGCTGGACGAGGCCGAGCGGCGCGTCCGCCAGCTCGAGATCGAGCTGGCCGCCATGGCGAAGGAGTCGAAGGACGTGCGCGAGCCGGTCGAGCGCGCCCTCGCGGACGCGAAGGCGGCGCGCGACGAGCTGGCAGCACGCTGGTCGCGTGAAAAAGAGGCGCTCCAGCGCGTCGCCGAGATCAAGCGCCGCATCGACGAGCTACGTATGGAGTACGAGCGTGCCGAGCGGGCCGGCGACTTCAACCGGGCGGCCGAGATCCGCCACGGTGAGCTGCCCGAGCTGGAGAAGGAGCTTGCCGAGCGCGACGGCCAGATGATCGAGAACCCGATGGTCAAGGAGGAGGTCGACGAGGACGACGTCGCCGAGGTGGTCGCCCGCTGGACGGGCATCCCCGTATCACGCCTCCTGGAGGGCGAGACCGAGAAGCTGATCCATATGGAGGAGCGCCTGCACGAGCGCGTCGTGGGGCAGGACGAGGCTGTCTCGGCAGTCGCGAACGCGCTCCGCCGCGCCCGTTCGGGCCTGCAGGATCCGAACCGGCCGATCGGCTCCTTCGTCTTTCTCGGTCCGACGGGCGTCGGAAAGACGGAGCTCGCCCGTGCGCTCGCCGAGTTCATGTTCGACGACGAGCGTGCCATGGTGCGCCTGGACATGTCCGAGTACCAGGAGCGACACACCGTCGCGCGGCTCGTCGGCGCGCCGCCCGGCTACGTCGGCTACGAGGAGGGTGGCCAGCTGACCGAGGCGGTCCGCCGGCGCCCGTACTCGGTCGTGCTCCTGGACGAGATCGAGAAGGCGCACTCGGAGGTCTTCGATGTGCTGCTGCAGATTCTTGACGACGGGCGGCTGACCGACGGCCAGGGTCGTACGGTCGACTTTCGCAACACCGTGATCATCATGACCTCGAACCTCCGCTCGCCCGAGCAGATGCGAGACGTCTTCCGGCCGGAGTTCCTGAACCGCATCGACGAGATCATCGCGTTCCAGCCACTCACGCGTGAGCAGCTCGCCGACATCGCTGAGCTGCAGCTGGCGCAGATCCGTGACCGGCTGGCGGCGCGTGGGCTCGGCATCGAGCTCACCGAGGCGGCCAAGAAGCACCTGGCCGAGGCGGGCTGGGATCCGGCCTACGGCGCCCGGCCGCTCAAGCGGGCGCTGCAACGGCTGGTCGAGAACCCACTCGCCATGAGGCTGCTCGAGAGCGAGTTCCAGGACGGCGACGTCGTGCGCGTGGACGTGCGCGACGGCGACCTTGTCTTCGAGAAGGCGCCGTCGGCGGTCGCCGAGCCGGCGGCCGCCTGACCCGAACGGCCATCTTGCGGAGGATCCTTTGCGCCGCCACGCTTTCCGCGTGTGGCGTCGTCGGGATCCGCCCCTGGACCGCGAGACCGTCGATGGCATCATTCGGAAGCTGATGTCGATTGACGCGAAGCTCGAGCGTGTGCTCGATCACTTGGAGGACGGCGATGCCGAAGCAGATGGATCCTGACGAGCGCCGGCGTTACGAGGAGCAGAAAGCCGAGTGGGCGCGTGAGAAGCTCGAGTTCGAGGCCATGTACGAGCGCCTGAAGGCCCGCTGGCACGAGGAGGACGAGCGCCGCGAGCGCCGTCGGGCGCTGTTTCGGAAGCTGCTTCCACCGCTCTTCCGGCGCGCGTAGCGCGACGACCGTCGAGTAGCGCGACCGCTCCGGCGGGCTGCTCGTCACCAACATCGAGGACTCGACGCGGCTCGCACGGCAGCATCGGCGACCGCTTCCTGGCGGTACTCGCGAGCATCATCGGCTGCTGCGGCAGGTCTTTGCTTGAGCGTCTGACAGGCAGCAGCTCGCGCTAACGCGTCGCTGCTTACAGATCAAGGTTGGATCTGACCTCTGTCATGGGGATTGGCACCCCGGGGAAATACACCTTTCGGGGGATTCCACTCCCCAATCGGTCGTCGATGCCACCGCCGCCAGGGACTGCGTTCCCTCCCTCAAATTTGCGGCCACTGCACCGGTTGCTGGAGGACCGGGTCGGAGCTGGGCCGGCGGAAGGTGCGGAAATGATCACTCGGACAGGCAAGGTCATCGTGGGAGTCACGGTTGGGGTGCTCGCGCTAGCGACCATCGAGGTCACTACAGCGACAGCAGGAGCTCCTTCTCCGATTCGACTCGCAAAGCGCGCGCTGAGGGTCGCCACGGCGGCAGATGAGCGCTCGAAACAAGCGCTGAAGGCCGCTCAGAAGGTGGCAGGCACCCGAGGCCCGCCGGGCGCGCAGGGAACTCCCGGCCCCACCGGCGCCGCCGGACCCCCCGGCACTCCGGGCGCGCCCGGAGCGCCCGGCGCAGACGGCGCTGCCGGGCCTGCTGGTGCCGTTGGGCCTGCTGGTGCCGCTGGGCCTGCCGGGGCCACTGGACCGACCGGGGATGCCGGGGCTACAGGGCTGTCCGGCGCGACCGGGCCCCCTGGGCCTGCCGGCGCGACTGGGGCTACCGGGCCCGCCGGCGTGACGGGGCCTGCTGGGCCTGCGGGGGCTTCAGGGCCTGCCGGGGCGACCGGCCCTGGCGGGCCCACGGGCGCGACCGGGGCCACTGGACCTCAGGGGCCGCCCGGTCCGCCCAACGTCGGAGAGACCATCGCGATCGTGACGCCGTTCGCAATCGCGGCTCAGTGGCCGAACCAGCCGGCGGCCGTGACCGAGATCTTCGGGGCGACCTTCAACAGAACGCGCTTCACGCTGACGAACGCGACCCAGACCCGTCTGCACGTAAACGTCCAGGCGGTCGGTGCGGCGGGGGCTCAGCTCTGTGCCCAGTACTCGACCGACCAGGTGGCCTGGTCGTATCTCGACGGCAGCGCCGGGCCGTGCACCGGGATCGCCACGCTCACCGTGCGCTCGTCCGCCTGGATGAACCTCGCCGCTGCGGCAAAGGCTGACGTCTACCTGCGCGTGGTCGGCGATGATGGAAACGGGAGTGCCGATCCCGCATTCGGCAACGTGGCGATCGAGGTCAAGTAGTAACGCCGGGAGGCGACGTGGCCCCGCGGCCGCCCGTTAGGCTCTTCCCGTGGCTGTGACCGTCACCGGCGCCGAGGCCGTCGAGTGGAACCTCGACGACCTCTACGTGGGCCCCGATGACCCCCGGCTGAACGCGGACCTGGAGAGCGCGCTCGCCGACGCGCGCAGCTTCCGCGAGCGCTATCACGGCCGCGTCGGCGGACTGAGCGCCGCCGAGCTCCTCGGGGCCACGGGCGAATACGAGCGCATCGCCTCCGCGGTCACCCGGGCAGAGGCTTTCGCCCAGCTGCGCTTCGCCGCCGACACCTCCGACGAGACGCGCGGCGCGCTTCTGCAACGCGCGCGGGAGCAGGTGACCGCGGTAGAGACCGAGCTGCTGTTCTTCGAGCTCGAGTGGGCGGCGGTCGAGGACGAGCGCGCCGACGAGCTGCTGGCAGCCCCGGTGCTCGAGCGCTACCGCAACTACCTGCGCTCCCAGCGACGCTACCGGCCGCATCTGCTCTCGGAGCCCGAGGAGCGCATCGACACCGAGAAGACCGTCACGGGGGCGAGTGCGTGGGTGCGGCTGCACGAGGAGCTCGTGGCCGAGTTGGGCGTTCAGCTCGACGGGTCGCAGGTAACTCTCGATGAGGCCCTCGCGCGGCTGCACCGCGAGCCCCAGCAGAACACCCGCCGGCAGATCGCAGACGCTGTCACCGCCGCGCTGAGCCCGGGGATGCGTACACGCGCCTACATCCTCAACACCGTTCTGAACGAGCGCGCCATCGAGGACCGCCTACGCGGCTATCCGCGCTGGATCTCGGCGCGGAACCTCGGCAACGAGATCTCGGACGGAGCCGTCGACAGCCTCGTGGCCGCGCACGTAAGCCGGTACGACATCCCGCAGCGCTATTACCGGCTCAAGAAGCAGCTGCTCGGCCTGCCCGCGCTGTACGACTTCGACCGCTTCGCTCCGCTCGACCAGGAGGCTCCGACCGTGTCGTGGGACGAGGCACGCGACACCGTGCTCGAGGCGTTCGGCGCCTTCGACCCCCGGGCGGGCGACATCATCGGCAGCTTCTTCGGGAGCAGCTGGATCGACGCTGCGCTGCGGCCGGGCAAGATCCAGGGGGCCTTCTGCGCGACGCTCGTGCCCGACGTGCACCCGTACGTGCTCATGAACTACGCGGGAGAGCGGCGCAGCGTGCTCACCCTCGCGCACGAGCTCGGGCATGGGCTGCACGGGTTCCTGGCAGGCCCGCTGGGGCTGCTCAACGCGCGGACGCCGCTGACGCTCGCCGAGACGGCCTCGGTGTTCGGTGAGGCGCTCACGTTCCAGCTCTTGCTCGCCAGGGAGGACGACCCGAGGGCGCGCCTCGCCCTGCTGACCGGCCGCATCGAGGACGCGCTCGCCACCACATTCCGTCAGATCGCGATCAACCGCTTCGAGGAGGCCGTGCACGGTGCGCGTCGCGGGGACGGAGAGCTGTCCGTGGAGCGGGTCGCCGAGCTGTGGGCGGACTCGCAGCGGCAGATGCTCGGCGACGCGGTCGAGGTGACGGACGGATACCGCACCTGGTGGAGCTACATCCCGCATTTCATCGCGGTGCCCGGCTACGTGTACGCCTACGCGTTCGGGTATCTCTTCTCGCTCGCCATCTACCGGCGCTACCTCGACGAGGGAGACGCGCTCGTGGAGCCGATCTTCGACCTTCTGCGCGCAGGTGGGTCGGCCCCGCCGGGAGAGCTCGCGGCGCGCGTCGGCTTCGACATCGAGGATCCTGGCTTCTGGTCAGCGGGCCTCGAGGCGCTCTCCGCGCTCGTCGACGAGGCGGAGGAGCTCGCCGGCCAGGTCGCTGACTAGCACCGCTCCTCGGACCCGTGCTCAGGAGCTGCCGCCGCCGCTCCCACCGGCGCAGCGGACCGTCGGCCAGCTCGTCGCCGAGGCGATCCGGCTATACGGCCGCCACTTCTGGGTTGCGCTGCCTCTCGGCCTCGCCGTCGCGGTGCCCGACCAGCTGCTCGCCGGGCGCTCGCAGGTCGTCTGGCTGGCCGCGATGCTCACGTTCGGCGCCCTCCTCATGACGGTGGCCTATACGGCCGGCTCGGCGATCGTGCTCGACCTGCGCCCCGACCGGGGGCGCATCGTCGTCGCAGTGGCAGCCGGCTTCGTCGCGTTTCTGCCCTTCCCGCTCCTGATGCTCGGCTTCGTGCTGCCCGGGGTTGCCTGGCTCGCCTTCGTCGGGCTCGTAGTCCCCGTCGCGCTCGCCGAGCACACGGGCTTTCGCGACAGCTTCCGTCGGGCGGTGCGCCTTGCCCGGGCCGACTACGTGCACGCGCTCGGCTCCCTGGCGACGCTGGTGATCGTCTACTTCCTGACGCGCACGATCCTCGTTCTGCTGCTGCGCGGCCAGGGGGAGCAGACCGAGCGCATCGCGCTCTTCCTCGGCGATCTCGTGCTCTCGCCGCTGCTTTTCCTCGGCGGCGCCCTCCTCTACTTCGACCAGGCCGCTCGATTAGAGTCGCGCGGCGTGCCACGAGCCTAGGAGGAGCGATGCCGACCTACATTCTGCTGTCCAATCTCACCCCACAGGGCGTTCAGACGCTGCGCTCGAATCCCGACCGGTTGCGCGAGGTGAACCGGGACATCGAAGAGCTCGGAGCGCGGGTCGTCCACCAGTGGGCGACGCTCGGTCCTTACGACTTCGTCAACGTCGTCGAGGCGGCCGATGCGGAGACGATCGCGCGCGTGTCGGTGGCGCTCGGCGCGCGCGGCAGCTCCAGCTTTCAGACGCTCACTGCTTTGACGATCGACGAGTTCCTCGCCGCGATCTCGTAGCGCGACGAGCACGCCTCACCCCCGAGATCGGTCAGGCTGCGGCCTGGCTAGACGGCCGCGAGCGCGACGGCTACCTCGCCGGCGAGCGCGGCGTTCGCGAGCATGAGGTCGCGGTTCGCCCGTAGCGTGGCGCCCCCGCTTCGCTCATGGAGGCGCGCGAGGACGAACGGCGTCAGGGCCGCACGGTCGACGTGCTGCGCCCGCGCCTCGGCGAGCGCCTCGTCGATGAGCGGCTCGACCTCGAGGCTCTCGTCGGGTGGCCGCGCGAGCACGACCGCGCCGCCGCCGAGCTCCCAGTGCGCCGCGGCGAGGCGCGCGGCGTCGGCAGACGTCTCGATACGCGTCGCGAGGGGCGGCCCGCCCTGCGCCGAGTAAAAGCTGGGCAGCGTGCTCGTTCGCCAGCCGGCGAGCGGCACGCCCAGCGTCTCGAGCGCCTCGACCGTCGCTCCAACGTCCAGAAGCGACTTCACTCCCGAGCAAACCACCAGCGCCGGGCTGCGGGCGAGCTCGGCCAGGTCGGCCGAAACGTCCGGCGGAGCGGGGAAGCCGCGGTGGACGCCCCCGATCCCGCCGGTAGCCAGAACGCGGATGCCTGCAAGGCGACACACGACGAGCGTGCCGCCGACGGTCGTCGCGCCGACGACGCTCTGCGCGATGCACGCGGCGAGGTCGCCGGGCGCTGCCTTGCGCGCCGAGGCGTCGAAGCGTGTGAGCTCCTCCCGATCGAGCCCGACGCGCAACGCTCCGTCCAGCACGCCGACGGTCGCGGGCATGGCGCCGGCGTCACGCACACGTTGCTCGCTATCCAGTGCGACGGCCAGGCCCTCGCCGGGCGGGAACCCGTGGGCGACGAGCGTGGTCTCGAGCGCTACCACCGGCCGTCCCCGGCGAAGCGCTTCTCCCACCTCCTCCGACAGCCTTGTCACAGACTGTTGCTTGCCGTTCAGGGCATCGCTCCGAGGCGCGAGACACATCGGGCCGCTGCCTCGAGCGCCAGCTCGGCGCCGCCGACGAGGAAGCCTGCGGCCAGTGCGTCGCCGGCGCCGGTCGTGTCGACGACGGTCACCTTCTCGGCGGGCAGCGCTCGCTCCTCGCCGTTCTGTCGAACGGCTATGCCGTCGGCGCCACGCTTGAGCACGAACACCACAGCGGGCGGCGCGCCGCCCAGGGCGCGCTCCTCTTCCTCGTTGGCGAACACGACATCGGGCTCCAGGAGTGCCAGCCGGTCGAGCAGGCGGCCGGGGCCGAAGGCCTCGATGGAGGCCGCGGACGAAAGGTCGACGCTCACGCGGTTCCCGGAAGCGCGCGTGGCGCCGGCCGCCTTGGCCGCTGCCTCGTCGATGGGGCGCTCATAGAGGCTGTAGCCGGACAGGTGCAGCCAGTCGCAGTCCCCAAACCACTTCACGTCGAGCTCCTCGGCGCGAAGCTCGGGCGCCACGCCGCGGTCGGACAGCATCGTTCGGTCGCCGTCCGGGCCGACGAGTGAGACCACGACGCCGCTGCGGCCCTCGACCACCGGCCCGACGACTTCGACCCCGCGCCTCGTGAGCTCGCCGGCGACCAGCTCGCCGGCCACATCCGCTGAGCGTTTGCCTACGAAGCGGGCCTGGGCTCCGAGCTCGGCGGCCCATGCGGCCACGTTGGCGGCCTGTCCGCCGGCCCCCACGGATGTCTCCGCGGCGCGCTCGTGGCCGGGCTTGGTCGGCTGCGCCCTCGATCGCGCGATCACGTCGAGCAGTAGATCGCCGAGCGTGCAGACGCGTAGCGCGCTCACGCCGGGCGCAGCCGCTCGAGCCGCGGGCGGATGAGCCCTGTGAGCAGCGCGTTTTCCTTGCGCTCCGCTACCCCGAGCGGCTGCTCGGTCGCCGCCGCGGCCCTCTGGCCGCAGTTCCTGCAGGTGATCACTGAATCGAGTCTACGGCCGCCGCCTACACTGGCTGCGTGAACGGGGACCGGGATCAGGAAAGCACCGACCGGCTTCGGTCGTTCCTGCTCGGCGGCCTCCTGGGCGCCTCGGCTGCGCTCGCGGCAGCGCGCCGGCGGCGTCGCTCTTCTGCCCGTGATACCCCGGCGGGGCTCGCCGCGTTCGAGGAGGCGCCCTGCTACCGGGAGCTCGCCGAGCGGGAGCGCTCCGTGCCGCCCCGCGAGAGCTGATCCGAGGCCCGCCGCACGGTCACGAAGTTCACGTCTGCGTCTCCGATGAAGAGCGACTTGCCGGTGATCATCACGCTGGACGCCTGCTCGAGGAACTTGGCCGGCGTGCCCGACGACTCGCGCGCGCGCACGACGAGGAACGGCCCGAACACACGTGTCTCGAATTCGTCACCGGGCCGGGGCACGCGCCGCTCGATGGTTGGCTGCGGGCTGAAGTTGTTGGTGTCGCTCGCGTCCAGGACCCAGACGCCGCGCCCGAGCGGCTCGCCGGCCTCCTGGAGCGATTCGAGGGCGAGCTTCGCGTCTGCCCGTGGCACGATGGTGCGCGAGAGATCGCGGTTGCGCTCCCATGCACCGAGGAAGAGCGGGTCGTAGCCGAACAGCACGTCGTCGGCCCGTCCCGTCTGTGCAAGCCACTCTGAGGCCCGAGCGCGCGCGGCTTCGCGGGCGGCCGGCTCGCCCTCGAAGAGCTGCGGCGTCTGGTTGTGTGCCCAGGCGAGCTCGGCTGCGACGAGCAACGCAAGCGCGAGCGGCGCGACCAGCGGGGCTCGCCGCGTGAGCGTGAGCACCCCGGAGGCCACGAGGAGTGCGAAGAAGGGCAGCGCGAAGATCAGGTGTCGCGACTCCGGGGCGGTGGCCGAGCCGAGACGTGCAAGCAGGAAGGTCGCGGCCGGAACGGCGAAAGCGGTCAGGGCGAGGGCCGCGGCCGACCGGCTCTCGCGCCACAGACGGATGAGCCCGACTGCCGCTACGGCCAGCACGGCGGCGAGGACCGGCCGCCAGCCTGCGGTGAAGTCGCCTGCGCTGCGCGCGAGGTAGTCGAGCACGTCCAGCGGCCCCCTGAGCCGTTCGCCGCCGGCACCCACGCCGACCTCGAAACGACGGGCCAGCACGAGATCCGTGTACCAGAACGGAATTCCCGCCACCGCTACGGCACCGAACGCGACGAGTGCCTCGCGCACGCGCGCCCGGCAAGCGAGCACGTACACGCCCTGTGACGCCAGCACGAGCGCGCCGTACGGATGCGCGGCGACCGCCCCCAGCGAGGCGATACCCCAGAGCGCCCAGCGGCGTCTTCCTCCGTGCTCGGTCGCTGCCGCCAGAGCGAGGTAGGAGAGCACGCCGGCGCAGAAGAAGAGGCTGTACATGCGCCCGTAGATGCCGTGGAAGAGCAGCATCCAGCTCGCCGAGACGATCACCGTCGCGCCGAGCGCCGCGGCTCTGCCCGCCAGCCGGATGCCCAGCAGGGCGACGAGCGGCACGCTTGCAGTCGCGAACGCCGCCGAGAGCAGTCGCAGCGCCGTCAGCCCGCCACCGAGCTCGCCGACCGCCCAGGCGAGCAGAAAGTGCAGGGGCGCACCGCCACGCTCGCCGTGCACCGTGGTGAGCACGTCCCAGAGTGAGCCGCGCGCGACGAGCAGCGCCAGCGTCTCGTCCTCGTGCGGCGGCCAGGCGCTGAGCCGGGCTACCAGGAACGCGGCGACCGCCCCCGTGCAGGCCGCTACGCCGAGCCGAAAAAGGCGCGGGGAAATGGCGTGCGTTGCCGGGCGCGCGGGCCGGTGGCGGCCAGGCACCCTGGTAGCCTGTTTTTCGTGCCCATCTATGAGTACAAGTGCCCGGAAGGCCACCTTTTTGAGGTATTTCAGCGCATGTCCGATCCGTCCCCCGAGACGTGTCAGGTCTGTGGCCGCGGGCCGATCGAGCGCGTCCTGTACCCCGTCGCCGTCCACTTCAAGGGCTCAGGTTTCTACACGACCGACTACGGGCGCGGCTCGAAGCGGCGCGAGACGACCGGCAAGGACGGCGATGCGCCCTCGTCGACCGACTCGAAGCCCAAGGAAGACAAGAAGCCGAAGCCTGCCGAGGCCTGAGACCTACCCGGCCGCAAGCAGGGCACGCCCGGTACGGCAGCCCGCCCCGAATGGGTTGCCCGGCGGCGGCGGCTGCGGCGCCGAGTCTCCTTCGAACATGCGCACTACTTCGCGGAGGTCCTCTCCCTCCGCGATCAGGTAGCCGAAGCTCGAGGGCGATCCGCCCAGGCGGCAGTGCAGTGTGCGGTCGTCGCCGACCCGGAAGCGGCGCCAGCCGAGCTGCAACAGCTGGCCGGCCGAGAGATCGGTGGCGAGTGGCTTCGCGATCTCGTCGCCGATCCACGGCATCCGCACGAGCGTTCCGAAGCTCGTCATCTCGTCGGTGAGTGCCTGCATGACCTGCTGCTGCCTCGCGCTGCGTGTGACGTCGCTCTCGGCCGGGTTGAGCAGATTCTTGCGGACGCGCGCGTAGACGAGCGCCTTGCGTCCCTTGAGCTTCTGCTCGCCCTTCGGGAACCGCCAGCCTCGCCAGCTCGCGCACTGTTGCTCCGTCTTCAACGGGCACTCGAACTTGGACTGGATGGGCCTCGGGACGTCGACCGTCACACCGCCGACCGCGTCGATCAGCTCTTTGAAGCGCGCCAGGTCGACGACGACCACATGGTTGACCGGCAGGCCCATGTTGCGGACCGTGCGGATGGCCAGCGCGGCGCCGCCGATCTGGTACGCGACGTTTACCTTGTCGAATCCGTGACCGGGCACCTCGACTCGGAGGTCGCGCGGGATGGAGAGGTAGGCGAGCCGGTTGTGGTCCGGGTCGCTGCGCAGAAGCATGATCGAGTCGCTGTGCCGCAGGCCGGCGCGCGCACGAGTGGGGGCGGAGTCGGTGCCGAGCAGCAGCACGTGCGTCTCGTTGGAGATCAGCAGGCCGTCCTGGTCCTGCAGGGCGGCGCGCGCGGCCGGCCCGAGGCGGCCGTTGGCGGTCTCGACGCCGCTGCGCACCGCCAGGTAGCTCGTCGCCGCCCACACGACGAGCAGCACGAACAGCAGGATCACCACTCCGAGCGCGTAGCGGCCCCAGGGCCGCTTGCGGCGCGGCCGGACAGGGCCGGGACCCGTGTACGGGCCCTCAGGTCGGCCGTTGCGACCGGGCGTCCGTCGCTCCTGCTTCGGCAGCGTCGGCACCCGACCTTTGACGCGGCCGCCGCGGTAGACGCGGTACGGCTTGTCCTCGAGCGACATCCGGCGGGTTAGATTAGCCAGCGGGCGTGAGATTCCCCCCTGAGCTCCTCTTTGGTCCGTGCATGTGCGGCCTCCGGCGACGCTCGTGAGCTCCCTGCCTGCCATCGGCGTCGATGTCGGCGGCACCAAGCTCGCCGCGGGCCTGGTCGGCAAGGCCGGCGACCTCCGCGCGCGTAGCGAGCGCCCCACGCCCGTTTCCTCGCAGGAGGCGCTGTTGGCCGCCCTCGACGAGGTGGTCGAGGAGCTGCTTGCGCAGGGCCCGGTCGCGGCGATCGGTCTCGGCATCCCCTCGACGATCGACCAGCGCACAGGCCAGGTCGTCGCGTCCGTGCACATCCCTCTCGGCGGGCTGGATCTGCGCACCCGCGTACGCGAGCGGTTCGGCATTCCGGTGGCCGTGGACAACGACGGAAACGCGGCCGCCCTCGCCGAGTGGGCCATCGGCGCCGGCCGGGGTAGCCAGCACATGATCATGATCACGCTGGGCACCGGCATCGGCGGCGGGCTCATCCTGGGCGGCCGGCCCTATCGCGGCGCCGTCGGCGCGGGAGCCGAGCTCGGACACATGGTGATCCAGGTGGACGGGCCGCCGTGCGAGGGCTCCTGCCGGGGCCGGGGACACTTCGAGGCGCTCGCCTCGGGCCGGGCCGCGAACGCGCGGGCGCACGAGCTCGGACTGGCCGACGCACACGCGCTCGTCGAAGCGGCGGCGGCCGGGGACAAACCTGCCCGCGACGCGCTGACGCAGCTGGGGCGAATGCTCGGCGCCGGCCTCGGCGGGCTCGTCAACATCTTCAACCCGGAGCTGATCGTGATCGGCGGCGGCTTCGGCGCGGCGGGCGACCTGCTCTTCGATCCGGCGCGCGAGGCGCTGGCGCGCGAGGCGCTGGCGCCTGGGCGGGACGTGGTTCGCATCGTCCCCGCCGCTCTGGGGCCCAGGGCGGGGCTGGTCGGCGCCGGCCTGATCGCCTTCGAGATGCTCGAGGGTGCCGCCGATGGTGCGTGACGTCGGTGCCCCCGCGCTCCACGACGGCGCCTCCGTCACGTGACGCTCGCCGTCTGCGCCACGCCGATCGGCAACCTCGACGACGTGACGATACGCGTCCTCCGGGAGCTCGCGGAGGCCGACCTCGTGCTCTGCGAGGACACGCGTCACACCCGAGTGCTCCTCGACCGTCACGATATCCGGGCCCGCTCGCTGCTCAGCTACCACCGTCACAACGAGGCACGCAGAACAGCCGAGGTGCTACAGCGCCTGCAGGCCGGAGAGCGGGTGGCGCTCGTCAGCGACGCCGGCCTGCCGGGGATCAACGATCCCGGCATTCGGCTCGTCGCGGCGGCGCGCGAGGCGGGCGTAGAAGTGACAGTACTCCCGGGTGCATCCGCGGTCGTGACCGCGCTAGTGACGAGCGGCTTCGCAGCAGAGCGCTACCAGTTTCTCGGTTACCTGCCGAGAGGCAGAAGTGCGCTGGCGGCGCTGTGGGCCGAGCTGGCCGCCTGGCCGCACGCGGCCGTCGCCTTCGAGTCGCCGCAGCGGCTGCCTGGCAGCCTGCGTTCGCTCGCGGAGGCGCTGCCCGAGCGACAAGTCGCCGTGTGCCGGGAGCTGACGAAGCGATTCGAGGAGGTCCTGCGCGGCACCGCTCTCGACGTTGCCGGGCGCTTCGACGAGCCGCCTCGGGGCGAGATCACGCTGGTGGTGGGGCCTGGTGCGCCGCTCGCGGCCGACGACGCAGACGCCGTGCAGGCGGTGGCCGAGCTGGTCGCAGAGGGCATACCCCGCCGTCGGGCCGCCGAGCTCGTCGCGCGCCTCACCGGCGCCTCGCTGCGCTCGCTCTATCGCCGCTCTCTGTAGCCAATTTTGACAACAGCCGAAGGCCTTGGTAGGGTCACGCGCCTCCGTTCTCTGATTGGACAACGAGGAGGTGTTATGAGGAGAGCTGTCCTTGGAGTCGTCGTGCTCGCACTCGGCGTGGCGCCGCCCGCGGCGGCCTGGACATGGCCCGTACAGGGACCGGTGCTGAAGCCGTTCGCGCTCGGCACCGATCCGTACGCGGCCGGGCAGCACCGCGGCATAGACATCGGCGCACCGGCTGGAACGAACGTGCGGGCGGCGGCGGGCGGCGAGGTCTCGTTCGCCGGAACCGTCCCGCAGGGCGGCAAGACGGTCACGATCCGAACCGCCGACGGTTACTCCGTGACGCACGTCCACCTTGGCTCGATCGAGGTGGCGCGCGGCCAGCAGCTAGCGGAGGGCGCGGCTCTGGGAACGGTCGGGCCGAGCGGGGAGGCGGAACACACCGTCCCGTATGTGCACCTTGGCGTTCGGGTGGCCGCGGATCCGAACGGATATGTGGATCCGCTCGGGCTGCTTCCGCCACAGGCACCGGCGTCGGCTCCGGCCCAGGTCGTGGCCGGACCGGCACCCGCGCCACAGGCTGCACCGGCTCAGCATCCGCCGGCCGTCTCGGCTGTGGCGGAGACCGCGGCCGTGCCGAACGCATCCGACGCGCAGCCGGCCCCGAAGCCGTCGACGAGCTCGGCCGGCATTTCTCAGACACCGGCGAGCCGGGGCAACCACCGTGCAGGCGTCGCGGGAGCGGAGGGCGCACGTACTCAGCAAGCTGCGGTGGGGGCACCACCGGCGGCGCACCCCGGGCATGCGGCGTCCCGTCGCCCTGCGACTCCGGGAACGCGGGTCACACCCAGCCGGCAGGCGAACGGCGTACGCCGGTTGATGCCTTCGCGGCCGCCGGTCGGCGACCCGACCGGAATCGTGGTGGGGCGCCGGAGCGTGGAGACGCCGCGTCGCGTCCGTGACTCGCCGCGTACTGCGGTGCGTGCACGAGTTCCCGCGCCGGCAATCGATTCGGCTCAGACACCGGCCGTCGCTGCCGAGCCGAGGTCGGATCGGCGGGCGAGGCCCCTCGGCCGTCTCGTCGGGATTGCCACGGCGTTGGCGTTGGTGGCGAGCGTCCTTGCCCAGGCCAGGCGCAGCCGGCCGGAAGGCTCTGCTGTCTCGCGAGGGCTTGCCCGGCGCCTGCAATGCCCGCTGGGACCACGATGGCGTGCGCCGACGGGCTGTCAGGTCGTGCCCCAGCGGACCCGCGCAAATGGCCGCGCGTCGCGGGCTGCCCGCGTGGAGGCGGGCGCTGCGCGTTCGGCGACGGTCACGCCGGGCCGCTGACGAACGGCGAGCCGTCCCCGCTTCCCGCCGCAGCGCCGGCGGGGAGCGGGGCCCTTCGTAAGATGCTCGGAACGATGGGACGAAAGATTCTGATCGCACCGGCCTGGCCGTATGCATCCGGCCCGCGCCACATCGGGCACGTGACGGGCCTCGCAGTGCCGTCGGACGTTCTCGCACGCTACTTCCGCCTGCGCGGCGACGACGTGCTCATGGTCAGCGGCACCGACGAGCACGGCACGCCCGTGATGGTGGCCTCCGAGCAGGAGGAGAAGACCTATGCGGAGGTCGCCGACCATTACAACCGGCTGATCAGTGAGGACCTGCGCGACCTGGGCATCAGCTACGACCTCTTCACGCGCACGACCACGCGCAACCACGCGTGGGTGACGCGCGACATCTTTCGGACGCTCTGGGAGAAGGGCTACCTGCTCGAACAGACCACGCTCGGGGCGTTCTCCGCGACCACGGGCCACACCCTGCCCGACCGTTACGTCGAAGGCACCTGCCCGATCTGCGCCTACGAGCACGCGCGCGGCGACCAATGCGACAACTGCGGCAATCTGCTCGACGCGGTCGACCTGATCAACCCCCGCTCGCGCATCGACGGCAGCACGCCCGAGTTCCGGGAGACGAAGCATCTCTTCCTCGACCTGCCCCAGTTCAAAGAGCCCCTGCGCGAGTGGATCGAGGGGCAGACGCACTGGCGTGCCAACGTGCGCAACTTCTCGCTGCGCTACGTCGAGGACGTCAAGCCACGCCCGGTCACGCGGGATCTCGACTGGGGCGTCCGCATCCCCGTGCCCGGTTACGAGGAACTGGAGAACAAGCGCATCTACGTCTGGATCGACGCCGTGGTCGGCTACCTGTCCGCGTCGGTCGAATGGGCCAAGAACCGCGGTACGCCGGACGCGTGGCGCGACTGGTGGCAAAACCCCGACTCCCGGCACTACTACTGCATGGGCAAGGACAACATCGTCTTCCACACGGTCATCTGGCCGAGCGAGCTGCTCGGCTACGGCGAAGGCGGCGAGCTCGGCGCCGGGCGGCCGCTGCAGCTGCCCTACGACGTCGTGGCCAGCGAGTACCTGACTATGGAGGGGGCGAAGTTCAGCACTTCCCGGCAGGTGGGCATCTACGTGCGTGACTTCCTGAGCCGCTACGACCCCGATCCGCTTCGCTACTTCCTCACCATCGCGGGCCCCGAGACGCAGGACACGGACTTCACCTGGAGCGAGTTCGTGCGGCGCAACAACGACGAGCTCGTCGCCAAGTGGGGCAACCTCGTCAACCGCACGCTCACGAGCGCGCACCGCAACTTCGGCGAGGTGCCGCAGCCCGGGCCGCTCACGGACTCAGACAGGGCCGTGATCGCAGCGGTCGACGCCGGCTTCGGCACGGTCGGCGAGCTGATCGAGGCGGCGCGCTTCAAGGCGGCACTCGGCGAGGCGATGGGGCTGGCCACGGCGGTCAACCAGTATGCGAGCGACCAGGCGCCCTGGGTGACGATCAAGACCGACCGTGAGCGTGCCGCGACCGTCCTCTACGTCTGCCTGCGCTGCATCGACAGCTTGAAGGTGATCTTCACGCCGTTTCTGCCGTTCACGTCGCAGGCGCTGCACGAGCTGCTCGGCTACGACGGCAGCCTCGCGGGGCCACTCGAGTTCCACCGCATTGAGGAGGACGGCGGAGACGCACACGATGTGCTCACCGGCGACTACGGCAGCTGGGTGGGGCGCTGGCAGGCGAGCGAGCTGCGTCCCGGGCAGCCGCTGCCCGAGCCGCGTCCGCTCTTCCGCAAGCTCGATCCCGAGCGGGTCGTGCAGGAAGAGCTAGACCGCATGGCGCAGGCTGCCCGCGTGTGATCGACACGCACGCGCACCTCGACGCGTGCGAGGACGACCCGGTGCTGCTCGTCGAGCGGGCGGTCGCAGCGGGGGTGGAGCGAATCGTCTCGATCGGCGCGGGCCTGGAATCGTGCCGGGCGACCCTAGCGATCGCTGAGGAGCATGACCGCGTTCACGCGGCGCTCGGCGTCGACCCGCACAAGGCAGCGGCGCCGGACGCGGGACGGGTGGCCGAGCTCGGCCCGCTGCTGCGCCATGACCGCGTCGTCGCCGTGGGGGAGACCGGGCTCGACTATCACTACGGCGCCGACTCGGCTCGGGCGCAGCGCGTCCTCTTCGAGGCCCAGCTCGGACTCGCGGCGCAGGTGGCAAAGCCCCTGGTCATCCACTGCCGCGAAGCCGCGACCGATACCGCGGAGGTGCTCGCCTCGTTTACGGGCACCGTGGTTCTCCACTGCTTCTCGGAGCCCGCGCTGCTGCCAGCGGCGCTCGAGCGCGGCTATTACGTGTCGTTCGCCGGCAACGTCACCTATCCGCGGGCTGACGAGCTGCGCGCGGCTGCCGCGCAGGTGCCGGCCGACCGCCTGCTCGTCGAGACCGACAGCCCCTACCTGGCACCGCAGCCCCGGCGCGGGCGCCCGAACGAGCCCGCGAACGTGGTCCACACGGTCGCCGCTCTGGCAGCAGCGCGCGGCGAGGACGCGCGGGAGCTGGGCGCCCGTACGGCCGCGAACGCGCGCGCCGCGTTCGGCGTGCCGTGAGCAGGCGGCCGGCGCCGCGGCGCGAGCTGGGTCAGCACTTCCTGGCCGACGAGAACATCCTCGGCGTGATCGGCCGACTGGCGGAGCTCGAGCCTGAGGATGTGGTGCTGGAGATCGGCCCGGGCACAGGTGTTCTGACGGCCTATCTGGCCGAGCGCGTGGCGCTCGTGCACGCGGTCGAGCTCGACCACTCGCTGGAGCCGGTGCTACGCGAGCGCCTCGCCGGGCACGTGAACGTCGACCTGCGCTTCGCCGACGCGGTCAGCCTCGACCCTGCTGCGCTCGCTCCCCCACCGAGCAAGCTCGTCGCCAACCTGCCCTACAACGTCGCGACGCCGATCGTGGTCGAGAGCCTGGACGGTCTGCCTTCAGTGCAGCTCTGGTGTGTGATGGTGCAGCGCGAGGTCGCGGACCGTTTCTTCGCGGCGCCCTCGACGAAGGCATACGGCGCGGTTTCCGTCCTCATCCAGCTTGGCGCCGAGCGAACCGGTTTTTATCCGGTATCGCGCAACGTGTTCCGGCCGCGGCCAAACGTGGATTCGGCGCTCGTAGCGTTCCGGCGCAAGCCGCTTCCGGAGTCGTACGCGGCTGTCAAGCAGGTCGTGGCGGCGGCCTTCGCCCATCGGCGCAAGATGCTTCCGAACTCGCTCGAGCTCGCGGGCCTGGCTCCCCGCGCGCACGCCGCGCAGGCGCTCGCTGCCGTCGGACGCGAGCCGACCGCGCGCGCGGAGGCACTCGCGCCGAAGGAATTCGTGACCCTGACGGCCGCCCTCGGCCTGGAGCCCTAACCGCCGAGGACACGCCCGCAACGGCCATGACCGAGGGGGCCGGCCGCGTGCCTCCCTCCGGTCCCAGGCTAGTACGGCGAGACGCACGCATGTGACACGGGCCCGTGCCGAACCCGTGCCACTCACGTAGCTGTGTCGCGGAAACGCAGTCTCCCGCACATCTAGATTCCGCCTGATGGAGGCGTTCACACGCGCGCCCGCTGCCGCAAAGCTGAACCTCGCCCTCGTCGTCGGCCCCCTGCGCGACGACGGGCGCCACGAAGTGGTCACCGTGCTTCAGCGGCTCGATCTTGCCGACCGGGTCTCACTGGAGCCCGCCGAGGAGCTCACCGTCACGGGCTTTGCCGCCGACACCCTCGTGCGAGCTGCCCTCGAGCGCCTCGCTCGTCGCGCCGCGGTCGAGCCCCACTGGCTCGCCCGCATCACGAAGCGGATTCCGGTCGCCGCCGGGCTCGGCGGCGGCAGCTCTGACGCCGCGACTGCGTTGCGGCTGGCCAATAGGTTCCTCCCGGAGCCGCTTCCGGCGTGCGACCTGCGCGAGCTCGGTGCGCACCTCGGCGCCGATGTGCCCTTCTTCCTCACCACGGGGCCGCAGCTCGGCGCGGGTGCCGGCAGCGAGCTGACACCGCTCACGCTGCCGGGCGACTACTGGGTCGTGCTCGTGCTCCCACACGACGTGCACAAGGCTTCGACGGCGGCTGTCTACGAGGACTTCGACTGGCGCGGCGGACAGAACGGATTCGCCGAACGTCGCCACGAGCTGCTCGACTCACTGGCCCGCGTCCGTGGCCCGCGCGACCTGGCGGCGCTACCTGCCAACGATCTGGCGGTCAGCTCGGGCGTGGCCGAGGCGGTCGCCGAGCTACGGGCGCAAGGAGCCTTCCGGGCCGATGTCACGGGCGCCGGGCCCGCCGCTTACGGCCTCTTCCTCGACCGCGAGCAGGCCGCAGCCGCCGAGCGCAGGCTGCGAGAACGCGGGCGAACCTGGCTGACGGTGCCTGCTTGGTACGGTTGATGCGTGGCCTACGGCGCCCCCGAGCTGGAGCGGCCACCGGTGCTCGAGCACGGCACGACGCGAACCAGCCGCTGGCTGCGCGAGTACCGGACCAGGATCGCCCTCTGGATCGCGGTCGTCGAGGGCGTCTTCGTGGTCTTCGGCTTGGTGCCGCGGCTGCCGGCACTCGCCGTCGCGGTGGCGTTGATCGCGCTCCATTTCACCGTCGGCCGCCGGCTGCGCCCGCCCGCGCTGCGCCAGCTGAGTTGGATCGCCGCCGCCTCGCAGGCGTTCGTGGCGCTCATCCCGCTACTCCTCATCCTGCTCGGCACACTGGCGCTGATCGCAGTCGGCCTGATCGCAGTCGTAGCGCTCGTGCTTCTCTTCGGCGACCGCCGCTGAGCCGCCGCATGGCACACTGCCGCGTGTACGCACTGGGGCGTAGCCAAGTGGTAAGGCAGCGGGTTTTGGTCCCGCGATCCCAGGTTCGAATCCTGGCGCCCCAGCCATCTCACTGACGCTTACGCATGCCGCCCGCACTCGCAGCTGTCGTCATGGCCGCCGGCCTGGGCACTCGCATGCGTTCGGCGACGCCGAAGCATCTGCACCCTTTGCTCGGGCGTCGCATGGCCGACTGGGTGCTCCACGCCGCTCGGCCGCTGGGGGCGTCCCCGCTCGCGCTCATCGTGTCGCCCGACACCGAGGACGCGTTCGAGGGCGAGGAGGTCGCGGTCCAGCACGAGCCACGCGGTACCGGGGACGCCGTGGCGGCAGCGCTGCCCCTGCTCGAGGGCTTCGAGGGCGACGTGCTGGTCATTCCCGGCGACGCGCCGCTCATCACCACTGAGCTGCTCGCGGGCCTCGTCGAGGCTCACCGCATTGATCGCCCGGCGGTCACGGTCATGTCGTACGAGCCGCCCTACACGCGTCCGTTCGGGCGTGTCATCCGCGACGAGAGCGGCGGGCTGCGCGCAATCGTGGAGGCGCCCGACGCGACGCCTGAGCAGCTCGGCGTCCGCGAGCTGAACACGTCCTTCTACGTCTTCTCGGCTCCGGATCTACGGCACGCGCTCGCGCAGCTCGACGCGGACAACGTGCAGGGCGAGCTCTACCTCACCGACACGATCCGACACCTCGTCGAGGCTAGCCGCCCTGCGTCGGTGTATCGGGCCCCGGACCTGCGCTCCCCAGAGGGGGTGAACACCCGTACCGAGCTGGCGGCGGCGGCGGCCACCCTACGTGACCGGATCAACGCCGAGCACTTGGACGCCGGCGTCGGGATCGTCGACCCGGCCACGACGTGGATCGACGCAGGCGTGGAGCTGGAGGCCGACTCCGTGGTGCACCCGTTCACCGTGTTGCGGGGTCGCACGCGAGTCGCGGCCGGCGCCGAGGTCGGCTCGCACGTCGTCGCAGTCGATGCAGAGATCGGACGCGGGGCGCTCGTCGGGCCCTTCTGTTACCTTCGCCCCGGGACGGTGCTGCAGGCGGCTGCCAAGGCGGGCACGTTCGTCGAGATCAAGAACAGTCGCGTCGGCGAGCGTGTCAAGGTGCCTCATCTCTCGTACATCGGCGATGCTGACATCGGCGACGACACCAACATCGGCGCAGGCGGCATCACGGTGAACTACCCCCATCGCCCCGGAAGTTCCAAGGGCCGGACGCGAATCGGCCGGAACGTCAGGACCGGCGTCCAGAATGCGTTCGTTGCTCCGGTCCAAATTGGCGACGATGCTTGGATTGCAGCGGGGTCCGTCATCACGGATGATGTCCCGCCCGGATCGCTTGCAGGCTTCCCGCCGCGGCAAGTCACCAAAGAGGGATATGTCTACGACGAGCGAGACACTTGAGCTGACGCGGCTACCCGGTCTCGAGCCGGCCGAGACGCGGCCAGAGGTGCGGCCGGGTCACTTCATCGAGCGTGGCCCGCAACGGCGGCTGATGCTGTTCTGTGGGCGGTCGCATCCGGTCCTCGCGGCGAAGATCGCCGAGACGCTCGGCGTCGAGCTCGGTGAGGTGACGCTCAAGACCTTTGCCAACGGCGAGACCTACTGCCGCTACGAGGAGTCGATCCGCGGGGCAGACGCCTTCATCATCCAGACCGGCTGCGAGCCCATCGACCGCAATCTCATGGAGCTTGCCTTCATGATCCAGGCGGCCAAGCTGGGGTCGGCGAAGCGCATCACTGCCGTGGTGCCGCTCTTCCCGTACGCGCGGCAGGACCGCAAGGCGCGCCCGCGCGAGCCGATCAGCTCGCGGCTGGTCGCCGACCTCCTGCAGACCGCGGGTGCCGACCGCGTGCTCACCATGGACCTGCACGCCGGCCAGATCCAGGGCTTCTTCACGATCCCGGTCGACCACATGATCGCGCTCCCCATCTTCGCGCAGCACTTTCGGGACCAGGGGATGATCGGCAACGGGATCGTCTCCGTCTCGCCCGATCCCGGCCGCGCCAAGATGGCGGTGCGCTTCGGCGAGATCCTCGAGGCGCCCTTCGCGATCATGCACAAGACGCGGCCCGAGCACGACGCGGCCGAGGTGACCGAGGTGACCGGCCGGGTACGCGGCAAGGTCGCCATCATGGGTGACGACCGCATCGACACGGGCGGTACGCTGATCGCCGGCGCCCGCGCGCTGCGCGAGCAGGGCGCCGAGGCGGTCTACGTCTTCGCCACGCACGGCATCTTCGCCGGCGACGCGCTCGAACGACTCGCGACGGCCGACGAGATCGACGGCATCGCCGTCACGGACACGGTGCCCATCGACCCGACTCGCAAGCCTGAAAAGGTCACTGTGTTGACGGTGTCGGGCCTGCTCGCCGAGACGATCTGGAACGTCTTCTCGGACGAGTCAGTGTCGGCGATCTTCGCCGGCGAGAACCAGCTCTTCTAACTTGTCGCGCAGCCGGGGCTCGCGCCCAGAAGGTGAGATCAAGGCTTTCGCGGACACGCCATTGCTAACGCGGGTGAGCCGGGCCGCGCTCTATGCGGGAGTGGCTGGGCTGGCCTTGCTTGGAGTCGGGTTGGCTGCCGGGCGCGCCGAGTGGACGCCCGGTCCGACGCTCGTGTTCCTGAGTCTGCCGCCCACGGCCGTCGCGGTCATCGCGGGCGCAATCGGGTGGCCGCCGCTCGCGGAGCGAGGATCGCGGCGCTGCTCGGTTTGCTGGCGGGAGTCGCCCTCACCGTTGCGTGGGTCTTCATCATCCGGGAGGTCAACACATGGGAACTGAGCGTGCGCCTCGCTCCCTTCTGACCTTGCAACAGCCTCTTACGAGCCACCTGCGGGCGGCTACACTTCCGCGCCGATGGCCACCATCCGCCATAGGCTGGCAGTCCGCGAGCGCAAGGAGCGCGGCTCTGCCATCTCGCGACGATTGCGTCGCGAAGGCTTCATCCCGGGCGTCATCTACGGGGGCGGCGCCGACTCGCAGGCCATAACGGTGGCCGAGCGCGACCTGCGCACGGCGCTGACCAGCGACCACGGCTTGCACGCGATCCTGGACGTCGAGCTCGACGGTTCCACGCGGCCTGCCATCCTCAAGGAGTACCAGCGTGACGCGATCAGTGGCCACGTGGCGCACGTGGATTTCGTCGTCGTCAGGCTCGACGAGGTCATCCAGACTCAGGTCGGCATCGAGATCGTCGGGGAATCGCCGGGAGTCAAGGAAGGCGGCGTGCTCCAGCAGGTGGCCCGTGAGGTGACCGTCGAGGCACTGCCGATGGAGGTGCCTGAGCGCATCGAGGCCGACATCAGCGGGCTCGCCATCGGCGACTCGCTGCGCCTCGGCGATCTGGCCGAGATCGAAGGCGTCCGCTTCGTCGACGATCCCGAGGAGACGGTCATCGCCACCGTCACAGTGCCCACGCGGGTCGAGGAGCCCGAAGAGGTCGTCGAGGAAGAGGAAGAGGGCGCCGAGGTACCGACCGAGGAGCTGGCCGAGGGCGCCGAGCCTCCGGCCGAGGGCGAGGGCGAGGCCGAGGCCGCCGGCGAATCGGGAACCGCCGAGGGCTAGTACCCCTTGCGCCTGCTCAAGCGGCGGCGGGCCCCGTCCGAACAGCGCGCGCCGACGCTCGACCTGCTCGTCGTCGGACTGGGGAATCCCGGGCGGGGGTTCTCGCAGCACCGCCACAACGCAGGACGGATGGTTGTCGAGGAGCTTGCCCGGCGCCATGACGGCTCGTTCCGTTCGAAGTTCTCGGGCCGGCTCGCCGAGGTGCGTATTGACGGCCGGCGCGTGGGACTGCTCGTTCCCGAGACGTACATGAACGAGTCCGGCCGCTCCGTCGGCCCTGCCGCCTCATTCTTCAAGGTGCGGGCCGACAGCTTGCTCATCGTGCACGACGAGGGCGACCTCGATCTGGGCCGGCTCCAGGTGCGTGAGGGCGGGGGCCTGGCCGGGCACAACGGCTTGCGCTCGATCGCGGCACAGCTCGGCAGGCAGGATTTCCTGCGGCTGCGCATCGGGGTGGGTCGTCCGGGGCGCGGCGATCCGCGCGACCTCGCCGGCTACGTCCTCTCGAACTTCGAGGCGGAGGACGAGGCCGATGCGATCGTCGCCCGGGCCGCCGATGCGGTCGAGGCCATTGTCCGCGAAGGCGTCGAGGTCGCCCAGCGGCGGTACAACTAGCTCTGAGTCGGCGCCCTTGAGTCTGTAGGGCCGCGCCTATCTCGGCACCGAATCGGCACAGACGGACGCGCGATAACGACCTACCCTCGTCCATACCCCCTTTGGGAGGGTGGGGGGTAAGTGGGTGGGGCCGTCGGCGCCTGGACCAAGGCATACGGTGAGTACGATTGACGGAGCGGAACGCGCCGTTCCGCCGTTCGTCATGGACCGAGTAGCCGTCGACAGACCCGTCCTTCACGCTCTGGCCCGCGAGGTCGCCGGGCACGAGCGCCTGCAGGCCTTCGCCGACGCGCTTCCCGATACACGCGCGCGGGTCTCCGAGCCGGCGCTGCCGCTCGTGTTGACCGCCTTGCACGAGCACCTCGGGCGGGAGCTCGTCTGCGTGTTGCCGGAGGACGCCGACGCGCGCGACGCGGCCGAGGCTGCCGCGTGGTACCTGGGCGACGAGCATGTCGCGCTGCTGCCGAGTCGCGGCGTCCGCTGGGGCTCCGGTCTCGAGCCGCCGCCGCACCTCGTGGGGGAGCGCGCCCGGGCGCTGGACGTGCTGGCGCGCGGTGGGCTGGTCTGCGCCTCGGCGCTCGCGCTCGCCGAGCCGGTGCCGCCCGCACGGGAGCGCCCCGAGCCGTTGCGGCTTGCGGTGGGCGACGAGCCGGGCGTGGAGCTGATCGCCGAGCACCTGGCGCTGGCCGGCTACGAGCGCGTCGAACGGGCCGAAGAGCGCGGTCAGTTCGCCGTTCGCGGCGGCATCGTGGACGTCTTCCCCACCACCGGGCGCGATCCGCTCCGCATCGAGCTGTTCGGCGACGAGATCGAGGCGATCCGCGCCTTCTCCCCCTTCACGCAGCGCGCCCTTCATCCGGTGGACGAGGCGCTCGTCTATGCCGCCGCCGAGCGGCGCGCCGACCGAATCGAGCCCTCCCTGCCGGAGGAGGACCCGTCCGAGGGACTGTCCCTCGGACAGGGCCCAGACGATCTGGTGCCCATCCTGGAGCGGCCGCCCGACCTCGTCTTCCAGCCGGACGAGGTGCGCAGCGTCGTCGAGGAGGAGCTCGGCGAGGCGATCGATCTGAGCGGCGCCGCGGAGCTCGACCCCTTGCCGGCCGGCCAGCCTTTCACCTTCGAGGCCCAGCGTCCGGCGCTCGCCGCGCGCGGGCTGTCTGAGGCCGAGCACGAGCTCGCGGGTCTCGTGCGGGCCGGGCTGCGCGTGCTCGTGACATTCGCACACCGCGGCGAGGCACTGCGCACCCGCGCCCTGTTGCGACGGGTCGAAGCCGAGCTCGCCGAGAGCCCCGAGGCGCTGCCGCGCGACCCCGGCGTCGCGTTCGTCGTTGCGCCCGCCCGCCGCGGCCTGGTCTGGCGCGAGCTGGGCTTCGCAGTACTCCCCGACACGCAGGTCTTCCGGAAGCGGCCGCCCCGCGCCGACGCGCGCCTCGGGCGCGCGCTCCAATCCTTCGCCGAGCTCCGCACGGGCGACTACGTCGTGCACGAGGACCACGGCGTGGGCAGCCTCATGTCGTTCGACACAAAGGAGGTGGCAGGCGTCACACGCGACTACCTCCTGCTCGCCTTCCGGGGCGAGGACCGTCTCTATGTTCCGCATGAGCAGATCGGCAAGGTCTCTCGTTACATCGGCGCGGACGGCAAGGCGCCGGCACTGTCCAAGCTGGGCGGCAAGGCCTGGGAGCTCGTCAAGAACCGCGCACGCTCGGGCGTCCGCGAGCTGGCCGGCGACCTGCTCAAGCTCTACGCACAGCGTCAGCAGGCCCCGGGTGTGGCCTACGCGCTCGACCACGAGTGGCTCGACCGCCTCGAAGCCTCGTTCCCTTATCGCGAGACCGAGGACCAGGCGACCACGCTCGAGGCCGTTAAGGAAGACCTGGAGGCGCCGCGGCCAATGGACCGTCTCGTCTGCGGCGACGTCGGCTTCGGCAAAACCGAGATAGCCGTGCGCGCCGCCTTCGCGGTGGCCGTCAACGGCCGCCAGACGCTCATGCTCGTCCCGACCACCGTGCTCGCGCAGCAGCACTGGAACACGTTCCGCGAGCGCTATCGCGACTTCCCTCTGAATGTAGAGATGGTGTCGCGATTCCGGAAGCCGGCCGACGTCAAGCGAATCCTGAACGACTTCGCCGAGGGCAAAGTCGACGTCCTGATCGGGACGCATCGCATCCTCTCGCGGGACGTCATTCCCAAGCGGCTGGGCCTCGTGATCGTCGACGAGGAGCAGCGTTTCGGGGTTGCGCAAAAGGAGCTGCTGCGCTCGTTGCGTCTCGAGGTCGACGTACTCGCGCTCACGGCCACGCCGATTCCGCGCACGCTCCACATGTCGCTCTCGGGCCTGCGCGACATCTCGATCATCGAGACGCCGCCCGAAGGCCGTCGGCCCATCCGCACGTACGTCGGTGAGTATGACGGGGAGCTCATTCGCACCGCGCTCGAGCGCGAGCACGCGCGCGGAGGCCAGTCCTTCTACCTGCACAACCGCGTGGAGACGATCGAGGAGGCCGCGGCGAAGCTCCAGGAGCTCTGCCCGGGGCTCCGCTTCATCGTCGGGCACGGCCAGCTGCCGGAGCGCGACCTCGAGCGCCGCATGCTCACCTTCCTGCGCGGTGACGCCGACGTGCTCGTCTCGACGACGATCATCGAGTCCGGCCTCGACATCCCGCAGGCGAACACGCTGATCGTCGAGCGCGCCGATCTGCTCGGGCTCGCGCAGCTCTACCAGATCCGCGGCCGCGTCGGCCGCTCGGACCTGGCTGCGCACGCGTATCTCTTCTATCCCGACTCGCAGGAGCTGACGCCCGAGGCGCGGGCGCGACTTGCCACGCTTGCCGACCACACCGAGCTGGGCGCGGGGTTCGCGATCGCCATGCGCGACCTGGAGATCCGTGGCGCCGGCGACCTGCTCGGGGCGGAGCAATCCGGCCACGTGGCGGCGGTCGGCTTCGAGCTCTACGTGGAGCTGCTCGCCGAGGCGGTCGCGGAGCTGTCCGGCCAGCGACGGCCGGCTGCGCGTCCTGTGCGGGTGGATGCCCGTATCGACGCGTACGTGCCCGCCTCGTACATCTCCTCCGAGGCGCAGAAGATCGACCTGCACCGGCGGCTGGCGCTCAGCGAGTCGGAAGACGAGCTACGCGAGCTCCACGCCTCAGTCGAGGACCGTTACGGGCCGGTGCCCGAGCCGGTCGAGAACCTGTTCGCGATCCAGGAGGCGAAGCTCAAGCTCGCTCGGATCGGGTCCGATTTCCTCGTCTATCGGGACGGCAAAGTGACCGTCGGCCCGCTCATCCTGGGCTCCGGCGAGCTGCGTGAGCTGCGGGCCGCGGAGGACACCGCCGTGTACAGCGTGGCCCGGCACGAGGTTTCGTTAAGGCGGGATGAATTCGGGGAAGCGGTGCGAATACTCGATGCTATAGTCCGATTGCGCCTAGCGGCGTGAACCGGACCACCACGCTCGGGCGAACTACCTACAGCTATGAGACTGCGTAAGACGCTTTTCCTTGTGCCGCTCGCGGCGCTCGCCGGCCTGGCCACAGCCTGTGGCGGCAGCGACTCGGGCGACGTCCCGTCGAACGCGGTCGCCGTCATCGACCAGTGCGACGCGTCAGTCACGAAGAACGACTTCAGCCAGGTCGTCAATCAGGCCAAGACGAACTACAAGAAGAACAAGCAGAAGTTCCCGGAGGCCGGTTCGAGCGAATACCGCGCCGTCCAGAACCAGATCGTCAGCTACCTGGTCCTGCGCGAGGGATACATCTGCGAAGGCGAGCAGCTCGACCTCAAGGTCTCAGATGACGAGATCGACAAGCGCCTCGACGAGCTCGTACAGCAGTACTACAAGGGCGACGAGAGCAAGTTCAAGAAGGCGCTCGAGGATCAGGGTGTGGCCGAGGAGCAGCTGCGCAAGGAGATCACGATGCAGCTGTTCCAGCGCAAGATCTTCGACAACGTGACCTCGGATGCCAAGGTCACCGACAAGGAGATCGAGGACTACTACAAGAAGAACAAGGAGCAATACACGAACGCCGCGACGCGCACTGTGCGCCACATCCTCGTGAAGAGCCAGGCGCGCGCCGACGAGCTCCGCGCACAGCTCCAGAACGGCGCAGACTTCGCCGCGCTCGCCAAGAAGAACTCCACCGACCCGGGCTCGAAGAAGAACGGAGGCAAGCTCGAGCTGGCGCAGGGCCAGACGGTGCCGGCCTTCGACAAGGTGGCTTTCAAGCTCAAGAAGGGCGAGCTCTCGCAGCCGGTCAAGACGCAGTTCGGCTGGCACATCATCCGCGCCGAGACGCCCGTCAAGGCAGCCGATACCCAGACGCTGGCCGAGGTGCGCAACTCGATCCGGGAGATCATCGTGCAGTCGAAGAAGACGGAGCAGGGCCAGAAGTGGTCCGAGGACTTCCGCAAGCGGCTGCAGGAGAAGGGCACGGTCGACTACCAGGTCGGCTATGAGCCGCCCAAGACCCAAACGGGCGCCACCGCTACCACCCCCGCCACGACCGCCGGCTGAGCTCCACGCGCGGTCAGAGTGGCCTCGCCGAGGCCCTCCTCGAGCTCCAACAGCTCACAGAGCGGCTGCGGCACGACTGTCCCTGGGACCGGGAACAGACCGCCTTGACGATCGTCCCGCACACGGTCGAGGAGGCCTACGAGGTGGCGGACGCGGCGCTCGCCGGCCGGCCCGAGAAGCTGCTGGACGAGCTCGGCGATCTCCTCTTCCAGGTCTACTTCCTCGCCTTGCTCCTGACCGAGCAAGGCTATGGCGGACTAGAGGACGTTGCGCGGGGAGCTCACGCGAAGCTCGTGCGACGGCATCCCCATGTGTTCGGCGACGTCGAGGCGCGCACCGCGGGGCGTGTGCGTGAGAACTGGGAGCGCATCAAGACGACTGACGAGGGGCGCGAGGGGATCTTCCACCACGTGGCCGAGACGCTTCCCGCGCTGCTGCTCGCGCGCAAAGTGCAGCAGCGTGTCGCGGCGGCGGGCTACGACTGGGAGCATGTCGAAGGCCCGCTCGCCAAGGTGCGCGAAGAGCTCGACGAGCTGTCCGCCGAGGTCGAGCGAGAAGGAGAGCCCGCCTCCGAGACACAGCCCCTTGAGCGCCTGACCGACGAGGTGGGCGACGTACTGTTCACGGTCGTGAACGTCGCTAGGCGCCTCAACGTAGACCCCGAGCTGGCGCTGCGGCAGACAACGCAGAAGTTCGTCAGGCGCGTCGAGCGTGCGGCCGAGTTGGCTGCCGCGCGCGGCGATGAGTGGACCGAGCTCGCGCTTGCAGACCAGGAGCGCTACTACGTGGAGGCCAAGGAAACCCTGCGATGACGCCGATTGCGGGGGTGCACGGCCGGCAGATCCTCGATTCGCGAGGCAACCCGACCGTGGAGGTCGACGTCGAGCTCGCTTCGGGCGCGCTGGGGCGCGCCGCCGTACCGTCCGGCGCGTCGACCGGCGCCTTCGAGGCGGTCGAGCTGCGCGACGGTGGAACGGCCTGGGGTGGTAAGGGCGTGAGCCGCGCGGTCGCGAACGTCAACGGTGAGATCGCCGATGCGGTGCGCGGACGCGACGCGGCCGACCAGGCGGCACTCGACGGAACGCTCCGCGAGCTCGACGGCACGCCCAACAAGGGCCGGCTGGGCGCCAACGCGATCCTGGGCGTCTCCCTCGCGGCGGCGAAGGCGTCCGCTGCTGACGCCGGCGTTCCTCTATGGCGTTACCTGGGCGGCGAAGGCGCACGCACGCTGCCCGTGCCGATGATGAACGTGATCAACGGCGGCGCACACGCCGACAACGCCATCGACCTGCAGGAGTTCATGGTCGTGCCCGGCGGCGCTGAGTCCTTCACGGAGGCGCTGCGCATCGGCACGGAGGTGTTCCATACGCTCAAGTCGCTCCTGCACGAGCGCGGACTGTCGACCGCGGTCGGCGCCGAGGGCGGCTTCGCGCCCGATCTCGGCTCCAGCGAAGAGGCCATCGAGACGCTGCTCGAAGCCTCCGAGCGTGCAGGCCATCGCGAGCGTGTGGCCATCGCCCTCGATCCGGCGGCAACCGAGCTGTGGCGGGACGGCAGTTACCACTTCGAGGGTCGCACGGCGACCCCCGCCGACATGGTCGCCTTCTGGGCGGGCCTGGTCGCCCGCCATCCAATCGTGTCCGTCGAGGACCCCCTCGCCGAGGACGAATGGGAGTCGTGGACGGAGCTCACGGCCGAGGTCGGTGAGCGGGTGCAGATAGTCGGCGACGACCTCTTCGTCACCAATGTCGACCGGCTGCGGCGCGGCATCAAGGAGGGAGCGTGCAACTCGATCCTCGTCAAGGTCAACCAGATCGGCACGCTGACCGAGGCGCTGGAGGCGATCGACCTTGCGCGTGCGCACCAGTTTGCTCCCGTCATCTCGCATCGCTCCGGCGAGACTGAGGACGTCACGATCGCCGACCTGGCGGTGGCGACGCGCGCCGGCCAGATCAAGACGGGTGCCCCATCACGAACCGACCGCGTGGCGAAGTACAACCAGCTGCTCCGTATCGAGGAGGAGCTGGGCGAACGGGCCGAGTACCCCGGCTGGTCGGCCTTCGCAGCGCGTCGTTGACGCTCTCGCTCGCGCCTGGCCACCAGTCTGCAGGGGTCTCCTCCTGCTCTGTCACAACTTTGGCACGACCGCGTCACCAAGCGGACACGATTGCCCGGATAACGTGTCTCTAGGGTCGCCGTGGACGCCCCGGGGGCACGTGGAACCGTGTTCTCGACCCGAGCCAAGCGCCGGCCAAGGAGGAGTCATTGGACGCAGTCGCTACTTTGACTGCGTGGACATGGCTCATCGCCGCCGCACGAAGATCGTTGCGACATTGGGTCCGGCTTCCTCGTCGGCTGAGATGGTCACGGCGTTGGCACGGGCCGGGATGGATGCTGCTCGGCTGAACTTCTCGCACGGGACGCACGAGGAGCACGCGGCGCGCGCACATCTGGTGCGGTCGGCTCAGAAGGAGGTCGGCCGCCCACTCGCGATCATCGCCGACCTGCAGGGACCGAAGCTGCGCGTCGGCGAGCTGGATCAACCGCTGCTCCTCGACCGCGGCTCGGAGATCACGGTTGTCGGTCGCGATGCAGGCCGCAACGGCGCCGGCCCCGGCGAGCTGCCGGTCAGCCCGGCGGTCATCGGCGAGGTTCTCCAGCCCGGGCACGACGTGCTGATCGACGACGGCCTCGTGCGACTCCAGGTCGAGCGCGTCGAGGCCGGGCGAGCACTCTGCGCTGTGCTCGCCGGGGGCGTCGTAACGGCTCACAAGGGCGTCAACGTCCCCGGCGTGCCCGTTCCGATCCCCTCGCTGACGCGCAAGGACCTGGACGATCTCGAGTTCGCCCTCGACCTCGGCGTCGACTACATCGCACTGTCCTTCGTGCGCTCGGCCGCGGACGTGCGCGATCTGCAGGACCTGATCGAGCATGCGGGGTCGGCCGCGCGGGTGATCGCGAAGATCGAGAAGGCGGAAGCGCTCGACGTGCTCAACGATGTGCTGGCCGAGGCCGACGCGGTGATGGTCGCCCGCGGCGACCTGGGCGTCGAGATCGGGGCTGCTGAGGTGCCGCTCGTCCAGAAGCGCGTCATCGCGGCGGCTCTCGAGCGGGGGAAACCCGTCATCACGGCTACGCAGATGCTCGAGTCGATGTTGCACGCGATGGAGCCAACACGCGCCGAGGCGAGCGACGTCGCCAATGCGATCCTCGACGGCAGCTCCTCGCTCATGCTCTCAGGAGAGACTGCTGTGGGGGAGTTCGCGGTGGAGGCGGTCGCTTACATGGACCGTATCGCGCGGGTGATCGAGCCGAGCCTTGGTTACCGCCACGAGCTGCCCCAACCGGACGAGCACCCGACCGTCGGACAGGCGATGTCGAACGCGGCGTGCGACCTGGCCGAGGCGCTCACTGTCAAGGCGATCCTCGTGCCCACCTTCAGCGGCCGCACGGCATCGGCGGTAGCACGGCTGCGCCCTCGCCGCCCGATCGTGGCGCTCACGCACCGCCCCGGAGTCGCGCGGCAGCTGGCGATCGAATGGGGTGTGACTCCGATCGTCATCCCCGAGGGCAAGGACGTCATCGACCTGTGGTCCCGCGCGCTGGAGGGAGCCCGTGCGAGTGGCACGGTCGAGAAGGGCGACCTGGTCGTACTCACCGCGGGGACGGCCGTCAACATGCCGGGCACGACGAACGTGATCAAGGTCGAGGTCGTCTAACCGGCCAGGTCCACGCCGGCTAGACCGCGCGCCGGCCTTCGGCCGCGCCGGGGACTCGGCTGTGAGCAGGACGTTGTAGGGGTGCGGCGAACGGAGCCGCGTGCCGAAGAGATCGCAGCGCCGCGCGGCCAGACGCCGGCGACTTCGCGTCACCCGCGCGCGCCTCGCCGTCGCGCTGCTGGCGCTCGTCGCGTTCCTGTACTACCGGCCGATCACCAGCTATGTCGAGACCCGCGCCGAGCTCGACCGGCGCGCCGCCGAGGTGCGCTCACTGCAGGCCGAACGGCGTGCGCTGGAACGTGGACGGGCTGAAGAGGCCAGCGCGCGGGCGCTCGGGCTGGAGGCACGCAAGCTGAGCATGGTGCGCCCGGGTGAGCGACTGTTCATCGTCAGCGGCGTTGCTGAATGGCGCCGCGCGCACGACCGTGCGTCGGACCGCTGAGCAGCGCCTACTACCATCGATCCCGTGGACGACCGCGAGCTCGTGGCGCTTCAGCTGGGCCGCCCGCCACGTGCCTTCCGGCGCGTCGTGGTGCGCTGCCCGTACGGTCGGCCCGCCGTCACGGAGCAGGCACCGTACGACGCCGACGGCGAGCCCTTTCCGACCACCTTCTATCTGACCTGCCCCCACCTGGTGTCCGCCGTCTCCCGGCTCGAGGCTGCAGCCGGGGTGGAACGCTGGGGAGCGGCGGCCGCAGGCGACGACGGCCTGCGCGCAAGCCTGGATGCGGCCACGACCGACCAGCGAGCGTTACGTCGAGAGCTGGCGGGTGACGAGCGCGGGCGGGACGAGGGCGCCTCCCTCGAGCTTGGCATCGGCGGTGCGGCCGCGCCGGAGCGGCTCAAGTGCCTGCATGCCCATGTCGCCTACGCCCTGGCGCGCCCGGGCTACGCACTCGGCGAGCGGATCCTCGCAGAGGTCACGCAGCGCTGGCCCTCCGGGCGCTGCTGCCTCGACCGGTTGGTCGAGCGGCGCTAGCCTTCCGCGCCGTGGACACGGAGGCGGCCGTGGTGGAGAGCGCTCGGCTCGAGTGGGAGGACGGGCACAAGAGGTTCGAGGAGTTCGCGACCGATCCCGCACGCTACCGGCGGCTGCTTGCCGAGCTCGAGCTCGTGATCGAGGAGCTGCGCCGGCGCGTCGGCGAGCACTTCACCCTGCGGCAGCTCGTTGCAGCCTACGGCGACGCCGACCGCTGGAGTCGCGAAGTGCTCGAGGAGCGCGCAGAGGAGGGGTCCCATCGCCACGCGGCGCTCCTCGAGGACACCGCGTTTCACCTCTACTCACGCGGAGCGGTCGACTACCGGCCTTGACCGTGATGCGCGATTGGCCGCCCTCTCGTCGGCCGCGCTACTCGCCCGTGGCGCGCTGGCTGCTGAGGGGCGCCCTGGCGGCCGTGCTGTTCGTGCTCGGCCTCGCCGTCGGTGCCGTGCTCGATGACAACCCGGACCCCGAGCGGAGCCCTTCCCAGACGCTCGAGCGCACGCTCGGCCCACTGCCCCTCAGCGCGCCGCCCACGGTGACCGTGACCGTGACCGAGCCCGCGCCCTGAGCGCTTGTGTCGTTGCGCTAACAAAGCAAGCAGGAAACATCATTTTTAGATAGATTCGGAGGGTGCCTTCCATCGAGAGCAATGAACGCGCTCGGCGGCCGGTCCCCTCCGGTGAGCCGGACTGGCTGACGCTCGGACAGGCTGCGAAGTATCTCGGGGTCGCCCAGAGCACGATCCGCAAGTGGTCCGACGTTGGGCGCCTCCCGGCCTTCTACACGCCCGGCGGGCACAGACGGTTCCGTCGCAGCGACCTCGATGCCTTCCTGCAGCGCTCGGCGTCACCGGGCCGCACCGGCGCGGGACCCTCGATCCTGATCGTCGACGACGACGACCGCCTACGCGAGTTCGTGCGCGTCAACCTGGAGATGGAGGGCTACGTCGTGCGCGAGGCGAGGAGCGTCGAAGAAGGTCTCGCGGCGCTCGAAGATGAATCCCCGGACCTGATCTTGCTCGACGTGATGATGCCGCAGGTGGACGGCTGGGAGATGCTGCGGCGTGTCCAGGAGCGCCACGGCGTTGGGGCCATCCCGGTAGTGATGTTCAGCGGCAAGGTCGACGACCAGACGATGGAGGACGCCGAGTCGCGGGGGGCGCAGGCCTTCATCGGCAAGCCCTTCAACCCACAGCAGTTGATCGAGTCGACGAAGCAGCTCCTTCCGGTCTAGTAGCACGGGGGAAACCCCTGGTTTTTTCGCACGGGGAACCCCTGGTTCCCCGTGGGCCCCTCCTTGCGGGCGCTCGCGTGGGTTCTGGCGTCGACAGAGCGGGCCGCTCGCGGCGCGGCGCAAGCGTCGCCTCTCGCAGTTGAGCCTCCCGCCGGGGCAAGCCCGGCTCCGGCGGCCGCTCGCTCGGCCTCCGAGGGCGTGTTGATGGGAACCTGCGGTTCCCTCGCCCCCAACCTTGGCTGCTTAGAGTTCTTCGGAGGCGCGGAGAAGGCCGGCCGCGATCACGCCTAGCGCGGCCAGCAGGGCGATCCAGATGCCCACGCCTCGTCCGTCATTGGGCACGAACTCCTCCGGGATCGAGATCAGCCGGATGAGCACGAAGATCGTGGCCAGCGAGCCCAGCAGGATGATCACGAGACTCTCCGGGAGTGTTGCGGGCAGCTCGATGCCGAACTCGTGCAGCGCCGTGAGCGCCAGCACCGCCGCCCCGAGCACGAAGACGAGCTTGCCCAGCACGCCGGTGTGCCACCCGATCACCGCGATCGTGGGCCCACCGTCTCCGCCCACGTACCAGCCCATGAGCGGCGAGAGCGTGAGGACGAGCCCGGCTACCCAGGTCAGCCAGCCGCCTGCACCCCACAAGCCGCCCTGCGGGCGCGGGCGGATGAAGTCGGCCTCTGGGGGGTCGGCTGGCACCGGCGGCGTTTCCACGGCGTGAAGTATGGGCATGTTTGAGGAGAAATTCAGCGCGTGGCGCTCAGGGGGCTGCGGAGGATGGTCGTGAAGGCGAACGAAGTGGCGAAGAAGATCGCCTGCACTGCGGGTGAGTTGGTCGCCGGGGAGTTCCGCTGCGCCGACTGCGGTTACGGCGTATCCGTGGCCCGGCGGCTACCGCGCTGTCCAATGTGCGCCGGAGGAGCTTGGCTCGCCGCGCCGGTCACAGCCCGAACAGCTCTTCGACCTGCTGCCAGACCGTGAGCGCCAGGTAGACGCTCAACGCGATGAGGATCACGAGGACGAGCCAAAAGCGCAGACGCGCACGCCGCCGCTCGAGCTTGCGTTCCACCAAGACGCGCCGCCGGGCTCGCTGACGCCGGTAGGCGCGCTCGACTGCGCGTGGATCCAGAACCGGGGGCTCGTCGGTCGCAGGAGTGCGCCGCGCTGGCTCGGCCACGACGGAAGTCTAGTGGCGCGCGCGGATGGGAGCGGGGTGAGGGCGACGTGTGTCCCCTCCGTTTGGCTGGGGCGAAGCCGTTGAGGGCGGCCATACTGTGCCTGTGGCTGATAGCAGACGAGCGCGCACGAGCGGGCGCGACGGCGAGCTGCCGTCGGCGTTCGCGGCTTTCGAAGACGCTGCCCGGGTGCTGGCCGGGACCGGGGGGCTCGACGAGCGGCTCCGCGCGCTCGCCGAGGCGGCTGCAGCTGCCACGCACGCCGAGACGGTAGTAGTGCGCCTGCTCGACCCGGCTGCCGGAGCGCTGGCTGCCCGCGCAGTCGTTTCCGGCTCGGCCGCCCTGGCCGCCGAGCTCGAGGGGTCTCAGACTCCCTCGGCCGACGCGGGTCGCGAAGTGCAGGATCCGGCCGAGCTGCCCGAAGCGCTGCGCGGGTTCGCCCGGCTAGCCGGGGCCGAGGCGGTGCTGCGGCTGCCCATCGCGGCCGGCGAGCGGCTGCTGGGGACGCTCGAGCTCCTTCGAGCCCGACGGCCGTTCGATGAGGCTGAGCAGCTGCTCGCGCGGCTCGCGGCGAGCCAGGCGGCCCTGCTCGCGGGTGCCTCGGGAGCCAACGGCGCCGTGGCGCAGACAGAGACCGCATCGCTCGAGACGCTCGGCGATGCGCTTGCCGCGGCGGCCGAGGGCAGCAGGCTGGCGCCGACATTGACCCGTCTTGCCGCCCGAGCGAGCGGCGCCGCCGCGGCCGTGCTCTGGGAGCCCACCGACGACGGACGACTGCGGCCTGCGACCACGGTCGGGCTGCCTGCGAACGCTGCGCCCGAGTCACTCACACCGAGCGTGCCGCAGCCCGGTGACGGCGGCACGACGATCGTGCGAGCCGGCGCCGGCGGCCTGCCGGGGGGCGCGGCCGCGGCGGTCACGATTCGCCTCGGCGATCCACCCTCGCCGCTCCTCCAGCTCTTTCTACCGGTAGAGCCTGATCCCGCCTCGCTGGAGGCCCTGGTCGCGTTCGGCGCGCGGGCGGGGCAGGCGCTGCGCTGCGGGCTGCGCGCGAGCCGGACGGCTGCCGAGCTCGAGCGCACGCGGGCCCTGCTCGCGGTCGTCGGCCAGGCGATCGCCGAGCTGTCGCTCTCGCACACGCTGGAGACCGGAGTAGCGCGCGTCGCCGAGCTGCTCGACATCGACCGCGTCGCGATCTACCTGCGCGGCCACGAGGGGCTGCGGCCCGCCGCTGAGCGCGGCCTCGGAGCCGGCCACCTCGAGGTCGCCGACGCACTACTCGAGCTGGCGCTGGGACCGTTCCGCGCACGCGGCGTGCTCGTCGTCGAGGACGCCGCCTGGGACACCCGCCTCGCACACGTCCAAAGCGCGGTCGCCGAGGCGGGGATCGAAGCTGCTGTGGCCGTGCCGCTCGTCGTCGCCGACGACTCGATCGGGCTGCTCGTCGCCTACCTCGACCGTGGGCGCACGCCGACCCAGGACGAGGCCGCACTGCTCACGGCGCTCGCCGCACAGCTCGGCGTCGCCGTGCAGAACGCACAGCTGCACGAGAAGGTCGAGCGCGAGAGCGCCGAGCGGGCCCGTGCGCTCGACTCCGCGCAGAAGGCGGCCAGCCTGCTGCGCTCCTTCTTCGAGATCTCACAGTCCTTCACACGGAACCTCTCGCTCGAGGAGACGCTGTCGGCGGTCGCCCGCGCGGCGGTGGAGTTGCTCGACGCGGACGCAGGGGCGATCAGAACGCACGACGCGCGGCGGGCGACACTCGTCACACAGGCAGTCCACGTGGCCGAGGAGCGGCTGGCACCGGTCGTGGAGGCGATTCTCGGACGCCCGCAATCGCTCGAGACCGAGGCCGCGCAGGCGCTGGTCGAGGCGCGCGAACCGGTCCTTTTGACGCCGCGGACTGCGCACGAGCTGGGAGGGTCGTACGAGCTGCTCGCGCCGTTTCTCGAGCGCGGCGGCAGCGCGGCAATCGTCCCGATCGCAAGCGCGGGCGAGCTGATGGCGACACTCACGGTCGTGTCCTTCGACGCCGAGCGCGCCATCGGACAGGAGGCCCTGGGCGCAGCCGCCTCGCTGGCCGGCCACGCCGTGCTGGCGGTGGACAAGGCGCGGCTCTACGAACAGCAGAAGCACTTCCTGGAGGCGATGCAGCAGTCACTGCTCCCGGCGTCGCTGCCCGACGTGCCGGGACTCGAGCTCGGCCACGCCTACGAGTCGTCCGCGCGGCTCGAGGTGGGCGGTGACGTCTACGACTTTATGCCGCTCGACGGCCGCCTCGCCGTCGTGCTCGGCGACGTGACGGGTCACGGCGTCGAGGCGGCCGCCGACATGGCGATGGCCAAGTTCGTGTTCCGCTCGCTCGCGCGCGAGCATTCGGAGCCCGCGGACTTCCTGGCAGCCGCCAACGAGGTCGTCGTCGGCGAGCTGTCCGTCGGCAAGTTCATCACGCTCGCGTACCTGACGGTCGACGGTGAGCGGGGCGAGCTGCGCTGCGCCTCCGCCGGGCACCCTCTGCCACGGCTGGTGAGCGCGGGCGAAGTGAAGGGTCTCGGAGCCGGCGGGGTCGCGCTCGGCGTCGATCCGGGACAGGAGTACGAGGAGCTGCGCTCCGAGCTCGCTCGTGGGGATGCCGTCGTCCTCTATACGGACGGCGTGATCGAAGCGCGGCAGGACGGTGAGCTGTACGGCGAGGCAAGGCTGGACGCCGTTCTACGCGCTCACGCGGGCTCCACGGCCGCCGAGCTCGCGGCTGCCGTGCTTGCCGGTTGCCGCGATTTTGCAGGAGGCGAGCTGCTCGACGATTGCGCGGTCGTGGTCGTCAAGCGCGTGTGACAGACCCAACTGCAGAGCGGGGGGCCCACTTTCAGCTGGCGCTCTCGCTGCTCGTCTTCGCTGCAGGCGTCGGCTCGCTTGCCACCGAGATCGGCGCATCTCGGCTCCTGGCGCCGTACTACGGCAGCTCCACGATCGTCTGGGCGAACGTGATCGGGCTTGTGCTGGCCTCACTCTCGCTCGGGTACTGGCTCGGGGGCCGGCTGGCAGACCGGCGCCCCAGCCCGCGGCTGCTCGGCGGGCTCGTACTCGCGGCGGCGCTCGGCGTAGCCGCAGTTCCGTTCGTCGCGCGGCCCTTTCTGGACGTCTCCGTGGAAGGGCTCGACGACGTCTCGGCCGGGGCGGCGATCGGCTCCTTCTTCGCCGTGCTCCTGCTCTTCGCGCCGCCCGTCACCCTGCTCGGCATGGTGGCGCCGTTCGCGATCCGGCTCGGCGTCACGGACGTCGCCACGGCGGGATCGGTCGCGGGCCGCTACTACGCGCTCTCCACGGTCGGCAGCTTGCTCGGGACGTTCCTGTCGGCGCTCGTCGCCATCCCTGCGATCGGCACGCAGCGCACGCTGCTGGCCAGCGCGGCGCTGATCGCGCTGGGCGCAGCCCTCTTGCTCGGGCGGCGCTGGCTGGTCGTCGCGGCGGGCGTGACCGGGCTGCTCGCGATCCCGCCGGGCACGATCAAGGCGCAGGCAGGCGTGCTCTACGAGCGCGAGTCGCGCTACCAGTTCATCCAGGTGGTGGAGCGCGGAGATGCGCGGCGTCTCTACCTCGACGAGGGCATCGCCACGCACTCGGTCTGGCGGCCCAGCACCGTGCTCACCGGAGGAATCTGGGACGCCTTTCTGACCGTGCCGCCGCTGCTCGGGCGACCGGTCGAGCGTGTTGCCATTCTCGGCAATGCCGGCGGCACGACGGCTCGCGCGTTCGGCGTCTTCTATCCCGCGGCGCTGATCGACGGCGTGGAGCTCGACCGGGATGTCACGTCGGCGGGGCGCCGTTTCCTGGGTTTGGACGACAACCCGCGTCTGCGTGTACACACGGCCGACGCCCGCCCGTTCCTGCGTCGCACCGAGGAGCGCTACGACCTCGTCTTCGTGGACGCCTACCGGCCGCCGTACGTGCCGTTCTACCTGGCCACGCGCGAGTTCTTCAGTCTCGTGCGCGAACGGCTGCGACCGGGCGGCATCGTCGCTCTCAACGTGGCCACGGTTCCGAGCGACCATGGGCTGGTACGTGGCATCGGCGGCACGCTCGCCCACGAGTTTCCGCAGGTGGCCGGCTGGCAGGCGCTGCGGTTCAACCAGCTCGTTCTGGGACTGACCGAGCCGGTCGGCCGGGAGGAAACTGCAAGGCGTCTCGCCCGCGCCCCGGAGCGTCTGCGCTCGTTGACTGCTCTCCTCGCCGCGGGCATGCGCCCGATCGCCCGCGCGGGTGATCCGTGGACGGACGACCGTTCTCCCGTGGAGTGGGTCACCGACCGCATGATCGTGGAGTGGGCCGCCGAGGGTGGCGACTTCGACGAGACGTCTCTGCCAACTGCGCCTTGACTCCTGGCAACCCCTGGAATCGGGCTAAGATTCGCTTGTGATGCGTCGGGGGTTGGTCGGCTTCTGCCTGCTCGCATGTTGCGCGGCGGGGCTGCTCAGCGCGCTCTCGCTCGGTAGCGGATCGGCAAGCGGCTCGCCGGGCACGACCACGGGCACGACCGGCACAACGACCACCACGACGACCACAACAACTACGACCACGACGACGCCGACCACGACGACGCCGCCACCGCCGGCGGTCGTAGCCGACGACGTCGAGGTGGGAGGCGTCGACGTGGGAGGGTTTGCCCGCGCCGACGCAACACAGCTCGTGCGTGCTCATTTCGAGGCGCACCTCAAGGTTGTGCTCGGAGGTCGCGCGTTCCTGGTCGCGCCCGCGCGTCTCGGCGCCACCGCCCGCGTGGGGGCCGCCGTCGACCGTGCCCTGGACGCGGTCGAGGGCACCAGCGTGCCGCTGAACGTTTCTGTCAACCGCGCCAGAACGCGTGCGTGGGTGCGTGCTGCAGCGCGGCGCTTCGACCGCACGCCCGTCGACTCGGAAATCCAGAGGCGCGGCCTGCACCCGTTCGTCACCAAGGGGAGGCCCGGCCGAGCCGTCTCGCAGCGCTGGGCTACGCTCGCGCTCGTCAACGCACTGAGGACGAACTCGCGCAATCCCGTCCGGCTGCCCTTCCGCCCCTTGCAACAGCGCATTACGCGTGCGAACGCCGGCCCGGTGATCGTGATTCGGCGCGAGTCGAAGCGGCTCTGGCTCTACCGCGGCATGAAGCACTGGCGTACGTTCGGCGTCGCCGTCGGGCAGTCCGCGTACCCGACGCCGCTCGGCCGGCACGAGATCGTGGTCATGTGGCGGCACCCGTGGTGGTATCCGCCCGACTCGGACTGGGCGCGGGGGGCGTGGGGCAACCCCATCCCGCCCGGCCCGGGCAACCCGCTTGGAACGCGCTGGATGGGTCTCAGCTCGCCCGGGGTCGGTATCCACGGCACGCCCAACCCCTCCTCGATCGGCTACTCAGCCTCGCACGGCTGCATACGCATGCTCATCCCGCAGGCCGAGTGGCTGTTCAACCATGTGGAGATCGGAACCCCGGTCTTCATCGTCCCGGCCTAGAAGGCGCGCGTAGACTGGCTGCATGGCCTTGCGGCTGAAGCTCGCAGCCCAGGCGCTCGCACTCGTGCTGGTCGCGGGGCTCCTCGGCTTATTGGGCTGGAAGCTGACGCACCAGGAAGGGCGTGAGTTTCTCGACGATCTCGCCGACAACGAGCAGCCGGTGGCACCGTCGTTCGCGCTACCACGGCTCGACCGCGGCGGGACGCTCGATCTCGGTTCGCTCCGGGGGAAAGTGGTCGTCCTCAACTTCTGGGCGACCTGGTGCGGCCCGTGCCGCGAGGAGCTTCCACGGCTTCAGGACGCCTGGGTGCGCTACCGCAATGAGGACGTCGTCTTCATCGGCGTGAACACGCAAGACTTCAAGGGCGACGCGCGCGGCGCGCTGCGCCGGTACGGAATGACCTATCCGAACGTCTATGACGCCGCTGGACGCGTTATCGCACGCTACGGCGGCATCCCGCTGCCCAAGACCTTCTTCGTCTCACCTGACGGGCGGATCGTCGGCTACTACTACGGCGCCCTCGACGATGAAGAGCTGAAGCGGCAGATCACCCGCGCGCGAGGCAAGCCGGCGTGAGATTAATGCCGGCCGTCGTGGCGCTCGTCGCGCTCGCTTTCGCCGGCCCCGCGGCCGCGAGCGAGGATAGGCCGACGCTCGCGGAGCTCGAGGGCGAGATCATGTGTCCGGTCTGCGGCACGACGATCGATCAGTCGGATGCGCCGGTTGCTCAGCAGATGAAGATGTTCATTCGCAGGCAAATCGCGGCCGGCGACTCGAAGGGCGAGATCGAGGACGCACTGGTCGCTGCGTTCGGTGAAGAGGTACTGGCCGCGCCGCCCAAGGAGGGCTTCAACCTGCTCGCCTGGGTGCTGCCGCTGCTGGGCGTTGCGCTCGCGGTGCCGGCGATCGGGTACGCGGCGTGGCGCTGGAGCAGGGTGCGCGAGCCCGCGGCCGCGTCCGATCGACTCGAGCCTGAGGCCGAACAGCGCCTCGAGCGCGAGCTCGCGCGCTTCGAGTCGTAGTACCGCGTGGCGGGCAAGATCCCGATCGCCTTCCTGGCCGGCTTCGTGTCCGTGATCACGCCCTGCGTGCTGCCGCTCGTGCCGGGTTACCTGTCCGCCGTGTCGGCGGTCGAGGCCGGCCGTCTGGGAGAGCGCGGCGTCACCAGGCGCGTCCTGCTCGGCAGTGTGCCCTTCATCATCGGCTTCACGGTCGTCTTCGTAGCCGTCGGCGCGGGCGCGGCCGTGATCGGTCGGATCGTGGACGCCGAGGCGCGCGAGGCGATCGCCGGCTTCGTGCTCGTCGTGCTCGGCCTCGCCTTCATGGGCCTGCTGCCGCTGCCCGCCCGGATGGCTCTCCCCGGCTTGCTGGCGGGCGCGCGCCGCACCGGGTCGAGTGTCGCCCTCGGGGCCGCGTTCGCGGTGTGCGCGGCGCCTTGCATCGGCACGGTGCTCGCTTCGGTGGTCGTGCTCGCGAGCGACACCGAGAGCATCGTGCGCGGCGGCGTGGTGCTGTTCGCCTACTCAGCCGGGCTGGGCGTCGCGTTCTTGCTCGCCGGGGTCGCGTTCACGCGCGCGATGAGCAGCTTCCGCTGGCTGCGCGACCGCTACGGCATCATCCAGGTGGTCAGCGGCGCCGTCCTCGTGGTGCTCGGCCTGCTGCTCTTCTTCGACCGCGACTGGTGGCTACGCGTGCTCCTCAGCCGCACGCTGGAGGGCCTCGGGCTCTCCTAGTTCGAGCGAGCCGTCCGCGACCGTCCCGCGGGCGTGTTCGAGGTCGGCGAGCACGTCGCCGACCGCCACGCCTCTGTGGCTGGGCGCGAAGGGGGCGAGCCGGCGGGTGGCCTTGTCGATCTGCCGCTCGCAGCCCACGCGGTTGCCCCGGCCCGCCTGGTACCACGCGACGACGACGTGCACGAGCCCCTGGAAGAAGTCCCGCTCGCCGGGCTCGGCGGCGCGCCATGCAAGCTCGAGTTCCTCGTGCGCGTCGAAGAAGCGCCCGGCCCGGGCGAGCGCCAGTCCGCGCTCGAAGGGCTCGTCGACCTCAGGTCTCGAGCGGGGGGTTTTGGACGTTGTGTTCTGTTGCGTAAGCGTTTGTCAGCTCGTTGACGACGTCGAGCCCATCGCCGTACGCGTAGTTGATCTTGACGAACGGCTCCCATTTGTCCGGTAGCGCGTCCTCGGGGAAAATCGCCTCCACGGGGCACTCCGGTTCGCACGCACCGCAGTCGATGCACTCCTCCGGGTCGATGACGAGAATGCGGTCGGCCTGGTGAATGCAGTCCACCGGGCAGACGTCCACGCAGGACAGGT
>DAITAO010000136.1:0-5014 GCA_036824245.1 Gaiellaceae bacterium
TCCTGCAGTCCAGCGGCGTCAGGCGACCGCGGAGGCCGGCTCCGCCGGCCGCAGAAGTCTCCGGCCAGTGACGTCGGCTGGCACGGTCACCGTCGACCAGCGTTCCTGGGACGCCGCTGGCAAAGGAGGCAGTGCGGCGGGCGCGCAGGACAGTACGCGGGTACGGACAAGCGCCCGCCGTGCTGCATCCTGCAGTCCAGCGGCGTCAGGCGACCGCGGAGGCCGGCTCCGCCGGCCGCAGAGGTCGCCGGCCAGGGACGCTGGTCAACGCCTCCCGAAAAACCAGCGTTCTAGCAGGGGCAAGACCTCCTTGCGGGTGAACGGCCGTACCAATGCGTCTCGGCCGTCCTGTTCGAGTACGCGCACGTCGTCTTCGAGCGTCCCGTTCGCCGCCTCCAGCGCATCGTCCAGCTCATACCCCTGGAAGACGAAGTCGTCGGGCCGGGGCTCGTTGCTCGGCCTGTGCTGAGGGTTGATTGCACGCCCGACTGCCCACACAGCGCCCGGACGCCGCTCGATCCAGATCACCACCCGCTCCGGCGCGCCGCCGTCGTCGAGCCCGTCCACGACCCGCTCCGCGAAGACGCCGGAAGACCTGGGGCGCACGGCCCGGATCATAGATGCGCTGCTCGTGCTCTAACATCGCCTTCTGTGGGTCGCCTCATTGAGTTTCTGCGGAACCCCTTCGGCTCGCTCTTCAGCCGCGAAGGCGGCCAGCTCGACCGGCTCGCCACGTATGTGATCCGTGAGCACGAGCGCGGCCGCCCGCTCGCGGAAATCCTTGACGATCCCTACATCCGAAACCGCACCACGCCCGAGCAGCGCAACCGGCTGCTCGACAACCCGGAAGTCGTCCGCGCGATCGGCAGAGACGTGGTCGCGCGGACTCGCACCGGGCCCTAGAGCTCGATCCCTACGCCGCGATCGCGGGCGTGCTCGTAGACGGCCGCCGCGACCGCCACATCCCACGCGGCGATTCCATTCGACTTGAAGACCACCACGTCGTCGGCGGACTGCCGCCCGCGGAGGTCGCCGGCCACCACCTCGTGGAGCTCGTGTACCTCGAGCCAGTCGAGCACGCCGCTCTCGACGGGCTCGAAGAGGTCGGCCGACTCGAGGCGGGCCTGTTCCAATGAGTCGCAGCAGACGAAAACCGCACGCTCCAGAACGACGTTGTCCAGCTCCCGTGAGCGGCCGTTGTTCGCCCCGGCAGCGCAGACGAGCGCGCCCGGCAGCAGCCACTCGCCGCGCAGGACGGGATCACGTGACGTCGTGATCGTGACGACGATCTCCTGCTCGGCCGCGTCGCGGCCGCTCTCGGCGGGCTCGGCGCCGACCTCGCGGCAGAACTCGTCGAGTCGCTCGGGCGTCCGGCAGTACGCGACGACCCGCTCGAGCCGCTGGACGGCCGCCCGCACGCCTGCCACCTGCCCGCGAGCCTGCCGGCCACAGCCGATCACTCCGAGGGTGCTCGCACCCTCCCGCGCGAGGTACTTCGCCGCCACGGCGGTCGCCGCCCCAGTGCGCAGCTGGCCGAGCCGGTCGGCCTCGATGATGGCGCGGAGCTCTGGTTCGCGCGCGTCGAAGAGCAGCACCGCAAAGCGCGTGCCCATGTGGAAGGCGCCGTACGCCTTCACCGCCGCGTAGCCCAACTCCAGATCAGCGGCCGCCATGACGGCCAGCCGGCCTTCATCGAGTCCGAGCCGGTAACGGGGGCGGTTCTCCACCGCGCCCGCAGCGATATGCCTGAAGGAGCCCTCGACCGCCTCGACCGCCTCCGCGGGCGTAAGCAGCGACTCGACGTCCGACTCCGTCAGGTACAGCGGCACGCCGCGGCAGCCTACTTTCGGATGAAGCTCAGCTTGCCGCTGGTCTCGAGCACCGCCCAGCGCACGTCGGACAGATTCGCGATGCCTTGGGATCGGGCAGCGGCAGCGAGCTCGCCGAGCGTGATCCGGTTGCGAGCGAGGTTTCGTTCGATCGGCTTACCGTCCTCCAGCACGATCACCGGCTCGCCGTCGATGATCGGGCGCAGGCGGGGGAACCTGAAGCTGCTGTAGGAGACGGCCACTGTCAGGATGGCGATCGTCCCGCCCACGAGCACCATCCCGGTCACCGAGAAGTCGTTCTGCGTGATGCCCTGCTGCACGAGGTCACCGATCATGATCAGCAGGAGCAGGTCAAAGGGCTGGAGTGAGGACAGCTCGCGCCGGCCGACCACGCGCGTCAGAAAGAGCACGAAGAAAAAGCCGACGAACGCGCGGATGACTAGATCCATTACGGGAAGATGGTCACTGTTCGGTCGACGTGCGTGAGCATGGTTTCGCCGTCGTGCAGCTCGACGTCCGCCGGTCGGCGGCCCACGTTCGTCGGGTTGACCTGAAATTGGAGAAAGAACACGTGCTTCGTGCCGGCCGGAACGCGTCCGAGCTCGAGCGCGAGCCGGCCGTTTCGGTTCGCCTCCCCGATCGGAGACGGCTCGAGCGTGTTCAGCGTCATGCCCTCGAGCCAACCGGGGTCGAGAACGAGCGTGGCCTTCTCGATCTCGCGCCGCGCGTGAATGGTGAAGCGGGACTCGTAATAGAGACCACCGCGCAGCCGGCTCGGCGAGTACACCTCCAGCCGCGCCGCTCCCGTCTCACTCAACGTTGTCTGAGGACGCTGGCCAAAGGCGTTCAGGAGCCCCGCCAAGCAGAAGGCGCCCACGAGCGCGAGGAGCACGCGCCGGGTCCACGGCCGCCGCTCCCGACCCGTCAGGTCACGGTGGTGCCGGAGCGTCAGCTCGTCCGGAGGCTCGGCCACGACCCAGGTTTCGCCTTTCGTTCTATCGTTCCCCCGTGCGCGCTGTGGTGCTGCGCGAGACCGGAGGCCCGGAGGTCCTGCGCCTCGTGGAGTGGCCCGAGCCGGAGCCCGGCGAAGGGGAGGTGCTCGTGCGCGTCGAGGCAGCAGCCGTCAACCGGTTCGACGTCAACCAGCGGGCCGGAGGCGCCACGAGGCTTCCTACCGTCCTGGGCCAGGACGCCGCGGGCGCGCGAGTCGACACGGGCGAGCGCGTGGTCGTCACGTCGGCGCGCGGCACGTACGCCGAGCTGACCGTCGCGCGAACGCAAAACGTCTACCCGCTCGCTGAGGGAGTCTCAGCCTCGGTGGCCGCTGCCGTGCCGACTCCTTACCGCGCGGCGTGGTGGGCCCTGGAGCGCGCCGGCCTCGCGAGCGGCGCCACGTTGCTCGTCCAGGGCGGCTCGAGCAGCACCGGGCAGGCAGCGATCGACCTCGCGTGCGCCCAGGGAGCGACGGTGTTCGCGACGGGAAGCGTGAAGAAGCACGGACGGCTGAGGGAGCTCGGCGCCGAGCCGCTTGTCTACGACGATCCGCGCATCGCCGAGCTGGGCGCGGACGTCGTCTTCGAGCCGCTCGGCGCCCGCACGTTCGAGAGCAGCATCGAGGCGCTCGGTCGAGACGGGCGGCTCGTCACGCCGGGCGCGGTCGGCGATGCCAACGTCTCGCTGAGTGTTTGGGCTCTGGTCGGCAAGCGCGCCCGCCTGGAGGGGATCTCGGCGCAGGACGCGCCGCCCGAGGCGGTCGCCAGGCTGCTCGAGATGGTCGCGCGCGCCGAGCTCCACCCGTTCGTCGAGCGCGAGCTGCCGCTCGAGCAAGCCGCCGAGGCTCACCGCTTGATCGAGGCGAACGAGGTCACGGGCCGGATCGTCCTCCGCCCGTGATCGCCGCCGCGTCGGGCTTTGCGCACTGCAGCCGACTAAACGCTGCCCGGAGCCGCGAAACCCGTGCAAGAACGTCATGACAGCGAAGCCGCCGGTTCTTGCACGGATAAGTGCGCCCGGCATGATTCGAACATGCGACCTCTGCCTCCGCAGGGCAGCGCTCTATCCCCTGAGCTACGGGCGCGGGGCGAACTAGTGTAACCGCGTTGCTCGCCCGTCGACCGTGACCGGCGCGCCCTCCGGAACCTCTGTGCGGACGTAGCCGAGAGCGAGGACGGAGCCGTTGTGCGCCGGCGAGACCGCGCTCGTCACGCGGCCGACGACCTTCTCGCCGAGGCGGATCTCCGCGTCGTACGCGGGCATGCCGTCGCCCTCGATCCCGAGCACTCGGAGTGTCCGGTTCGCGTGGCCACGGTAGTGCAGCCGCGCAATCGGCTCCTGGCCCGGATAGCAACCCTTGGTGAGACTGACCGCGCGGTCGACAAGGCCCGCCTCGGCCGGCAGCACACGCTCGTCCAGCTCGCGGCCCCACGCCGGCGTGCGCGCGGCGATGCGAAGGCGCTCGAGCGTCTCGTCGGTCAGCCGCGCGCCGTCGGGCACCTCGTCCACGAGCTCATACGCCGGGACGCCGTAGTCGGAGATCGGAACGGCAAGCGCGCCTTCCGGCGGCCGAGCGTCCTCGCCGAGCAGTACGTGCGCGGTGTGCGCCTCCGGCTCGATCTCGACCTTGGCCGCGAAGCGGGCGCGCAGCAGGTGGGTGCGCAGCGTCGCGCCGAGCCCGGCCTCGGTCAGAAGCAGGTAGTCGTCGGTGGCGCGCCGGATGACGCGGACGGGCGCGATTACTCGTGCCTTGGCGGTGAGCAGCAGCGCGTCGCAGCCGGTTCCGGGCTCGAGCGCCCCCACGTCGTTCGAGAGCATCCGCTGGAGGAAGTCCTCGGCGTCAGGGCCTGAGACGCCGATGAAATCGCGTGCCCGCGGCGCGCTGGAGGGCGGGTGCGAGACAGTATCCACCCTCATTAGTCTAGGTTCGAGGTGTTGCTCCGCCGCAAGGCCGAGGACGAAGTCCGGGACAAGGGTGAGGGGACAGACCCTCGAATGGCTGCCTACGGGTTGCGACCACGCTTGTAGTGCGGACGCGTTCGCCGTGCGCTCCGGCGCCTTCGCCGGACCTGCTGCTTCTGTGAGGGTCAGTCCCCGACGCGCGGGCGTGGGGTTGGCGTTAGGGGCGAGGTTGTTGGCGGGCGTGGGTTACCGAGGGGACAGACCCTCGAATGGCTGCCTACGGGTTGCGA
>DAITAO010000018.1:0-22018 GCA_036824245.1 Gaiellaceae bacterium
GCATGTCCACGTTGTCCCCCGCGGCGGGGAAAGGGACGTCCCCCCGAAGGGGGATCTTCCCTTACTAGACCTGCTCGCCGAGGCAGAGGAGGCGTCGGAAACCGGGTACTCGGCGTGCGGCGTGATCGACACCGCTTATCTGACTGAGTCTGCCTTGTCGGCCACCGAAAGAGGCGAGCCCCGCCGACGGCGACCGAGAGCCGCGCAAGCGGGCCCGTTCCCGCGCCTCGTCCCCGGCCTCGCCCTCGCCGGACGCAAGCAGTCGTAATTCGAGCGGGCGAAGATCCGCCCTTACCCGGCGCGGGAACCGCCTCGCAGCGCCGCCAACCGGCTGACCCGCAAAACGCATCGACGTCGTAACGCGGCGGACGCTCTGAGGCCCAAGGAAAGTGACGGCGGCTGACAGAGCTGGTGGGCCTAGGAAGCTTGCTGCAGCTTCGTTTGCGGCAAGTAGGCGGGCGTACGGCGTGGCTGTCGTTCGGGCTCGCTTTCGCGCAGAAGTGCGTCTATCCCTGAGACAGGCAGGGGCTCTGAGAAGTGATAGCCCTGCGCGAGTTCGCAGCTGAGCCGTCGCAGAGCGAGGAACTGAGCGTGGTCCTCGACGCCTTCGGCGACTGTCACCATGCGCAGGCTCTGGCCGAGCCGCACGATCGTCCTTACGAGCGCAGCGTCCTCAGACGAGCCACGCAGCCGATCGACGAACGAGCGATCGATCTTGAGGATGTCGACAGGAAACCGGTGTAGGTAGCTGAGTGAGGAGTAACCGGTGCCGAAATCGTCGATTGCGAGACGTACGCCCATTTCACGGAGACGGCTGAGCAGCTCCAGGTTCTCTTCCGTGTGCTCCATCAGCACCGTCTCCGTCATCTCGAGGACGAGGCAGCCCGGGTCGAGGCCGCTGGCGGCCAAGGCTTGGGCGACGTCCTCCACGAGTTCGGCATTCTTGAGCTGACGGCCGGAGATGTTGACGCCTATCGTGAGCTCGCCGTGGCCTTGGTACTGCTTCTGCCAGGCGACTGCCTGATGGCAGGCCTCGTTGAGGACAAAACGGCCGAGCTCCTGGATGAGGCCGGTGCTCTCGGCGAGCGGGATGAACTGCACGGGAGGCACGAGCCCGCGCACCGGGTGCTGCCACCGGACGAGTGCTTCGACGCCTGTGATCTCGCCTGATGAGAGCGCGAGCGTGGGCTGGTAGTGGAGCACGAGCTCGCCGGCTTCGAGCGCGCGGCGAAGGTCTGCCCCCAGCTGCAGGCGGTCGACGAGGTCGGCGTGCATCTCGGGGTCGTAGCTCTCGATGCCGCCGTCTCCGGCTGCCTTGGCGCGATACATGGCGAGATCCGCATTGCGCAGCAATTGATCCGCTCCTTCCACGCCAGCGTCCCCTGGTGCGATACCGACGCTGCCGCGGATGTGGATCTGCTGGCCGTCGACGAGGAAGGCTCCGCGCAGCGCCTCCGTCATGCGCTCGGCCACCAGCTCCGCGACACCATCGCCGGCGTCCTCGATCAGGACGGCGAACTCGTCGCCGCCGACGCGCGCCACCGTGTCGCCCCGGCCAACGCACGAGCGCAGCCGGTCGGCCACCTGGACGAGCAGGAGATCTCCGCAGGCGTGGCCGAGGCTGTCGTTCACTTCCTTGAAGCGGTCGAGATCCAGGAACAGGACCGCCACCGACCGCGGCTGGAGGTTTCGGCGCTGGAGCGCGTGCTCGACGCGGTCCTTGAAGAGCGCCCGGTTCGCGAGCGCGGTGAGGGAATCGTGGAAGGCCTCGTGCACAAGCTGATCCTCGAGTTCCTTTCGTTCGCTGATGTCACGGGTGTTGAGGACGAGTCCGTTGACGCTGGGGTTCTCAAGCAGGTTTGTGATCGTCATCTCTGCGTGGCAGAGGTGGCCCGTCTGGTGGCGCACTGAGAGCTCGAGTATCCGCGTGCCGTACGGCTCGCGTGCGGCCTGCTCGAGCGCTTCGAGCAAGCGGGCGGCATTGTCGGCGTCAAGAAGCGTCGTGAGCGAATGGCCCAGAATGGAATCCGGCGAGTAACCGAAGACGCGCTCGATTGACTCACTCTGGTAGAGGACGTTTCCGTGGACGTCGGCAAGCGTCACGACGTCGGAGCTGTGCCGGACGAGCCCCTCGAAGCGCTGCTCGCTCGCACGGAGCTCGGTCGTACGCTCGACGACCCTGGCCTCGAGGTGCCGCGTGAGCGACAGGTTCTCGAGCAGCGTGAGCAGCTGGCGAACGATCATCAGGACGACGATCAACGTACGCGTCCAGGCGGTGAATGCCTCGGTACTTCCACTCTCGAAGAGCTCGAACGAGGTCGCAGCCATGGCGATGCCGACGGCTAGGTAAGGGAGGAGCATCCCAAGCGGGCGAGCGTGCTCGGCCGACTCCGCCTCGCTCTCCGGCGCGGCGGTGGGCTTGAGCGCAGCCAGCAGGATGAGGAGAAAGCCCAGGAACCAACCAATGTCGATCAGGTTTCCGGACGAATAGGACCCGGTCGCGGTCAGGTACATGAAGCCGCTGTCGGCAACAGAGAAGGCGACTAGGCCACCGCCGATCAGAGAGAGTGGCAGCGGGCTCGATCCGCTGATCTGCCTGACTCGTAGGGAGACGTAGAGCACGATCGTGACGACCACGACGTCTCCGATTGGGTACGCGACGCTGATCGCCTGCGATAGGAAATCGTCGCCGCCTGCGTGGAACAGCGTGCCGAGCACGAGGACCCAGCTGGTCAGCATGAGTGAGGCGGCGATGATGAGCCCGTCGATCACGGTCCGGATGCGTCCAGCCACGCTCTGCGACGCCGTCGGCATCGTCAGGAGGGCGGCGGCCGCGAACGGCACCGCACCGAGGTAGCCGACATCGGCCAGCGACGGGAACGGCACCTCGCGACCAAGCACCGACTCGTACCAACTCCAGATCACCTGACCCGTGCCCCAGGACAGCATCGAAAGGCCAAGCAGCGCCCACGTGCGCCGCAAGCGTCCCTGGTTCCGATACGCGGCGCGGAAGCATCCCATCGCAGCGGCCAGCGCCACCGCAGCCAGGCCGAGGTTGGACACCGCTTGCGCGGTGGTCGGGCCGCCGTAGCCGGTCACTAGGAGCAGAGTCCAGAGGCCTGCGATCACGGCCAGGACCGTGCACGTGACCTGGTACTGGCGCCGGAGAATGAATGCGATCATTTCGTCACGTTATGGGGGGCCTCTGCAACGGCCGCCTGCCCTTTTTGGGGGATGTGCCACTGCTCGTCGCGGGCTACTTGATGAGAGATACCGCCCCTGCGGCCCTAAGGAGAACCTCGTGCGTACGACACTCATCGACCAGCAACTCCAGCTCGAACTTCCCAGTCACTGGCCGACCGCGCTGGATCCTCGTGCTCTCGGAAGCGTCGATCATCCAACGCCGTTTCTTGCCTGTGACCTTGGCACTGTGGAGGACCGCTATCGGCGCTTCACCGATCTTCTGTCTGGCGTGCAGTGCTACTACGCGCTCAAGTGCAACCCCTCGCTTCGAGTCCTCGAGACCCTCGCTGGACTCGGCTCTCGATTCGAGGTCGCATCGATCGGCGAACTGGAGACGCTGGCACCCGTGGGAGTCGACCCTAGAGACGTCATCTACAGCAACACCGTCAAGCCGAACTCGCATATCGCCGCCGCCCACGAGGCCGGCGTCTGGCGGTTCGCGTTCGACTCCGAAGGCGAGCTCTACAAGCTTGCTCAGCATGCGCCCGGCTCTGCGGTATACGTACGGCTACGGGTTGACGACAGCACGTCCGTCTTCCCGCTCTCACGAAAATTCGGGGCCGAAGCGCACGAGGCCCGCGCGCTCATGCTGCTCGCCCGCAGCCTGGGGCTACGCCCCTACGGCGTCACCTTCCACGTCGGCTCCCAGTGCACGTCGCCGACCACGTGGCGACAGGCGATCGCGGCGGCCGGGCGACTGCTGACCCGGCTGGCCGACGACGGCGTCGAGCTCGAGATGCTCAATCTGAGCGGCGGTTTCCCGGCGCGCTACGTGGAACGCGTCCCGTCGCTCGAACAGATTGCCGATGCCATTCACCTGGCCCTCGACGAGCTCCTGCCCTATAGACCCCCGCACCTGGCCGCCGAGCCGGGCCGCTACCTCGTCGCCGAGAGCTCGGTCATGGTGGCGAGCGTCCTGGGACGCGAGGTGCGCGCAGGAGAGAACTGGCTGTACCTCGATGTCGGCGCGTACAACGGCCTGATCGAGACGCACCAGACGGCCAACGCCTGGCGCTTCCCACTCTGGAGCTCACGCAACGACCACGCGATCGCGCCGCAGGAGCCCTACACGCTCACCGGCCCGACATGCGACAGCTCCGACACGATGTTCGTCGGCGCTGCTCTTCCCTCAACGCTGGAAGTCGGAGATCGAATCTACATCGGCTCCGCCGGCGCGTATACGCTCAGCTACGCTTCGAGCTTCAACGGCTTTCCGCCGCCGACGCTCCTGTACCTCGGGGATGCCTGAGCCGGTCGGCGCCTTCGAAGCACATGCGCCTTAGTCGCCTGCACGGCCTCCTGGCGGCCGGACTAATCGATTCGTTCGGCCTCGCGCTCGGTTGGACCGTCTTCAACCTCTACGCGTTCGAAACGCAGGGCCTCGCCGCCGTCGGGGTTTACAACGCCGCGATGCTGATCGGAATCGCCCTCTCAGCGCCCGCAACGGCATGGCTGTGCGCTCGCCTCGACGGCGGGCCCTTGCTCGTCGGAACCGCTCTGCTCGAAGCCGCACTGCGGGTCGGCACGTTCCTGGCGCTTCTCCACGGCCTCCCCGTGGCGGCCGTCGCCGTGGCGGTCGCGCTCACGAACGTCGTCGCCTGGACCGGCTACGCCGGCATGCGAGCCGAGGTCGCCGCCGTCGACCGCCGAGCCGCCGCCATGACGTGGTACGTCGTCTGTATCGCAGCCGTCGAGGCGCTGGGCGTAGCCACAGCCGCCCTGCTTCCAATCGGAGCAAAGGGAACAGTCGGAGACAGCCTCCTTGCCGCGGTCCTCGCCTTCTACGTGCTCTGCCTCTTCCCGACAATTGAAGTCGCCCGCGGAGCGCGCGTAGTGCGCTCGTCGGCCGGCGAGCTGCCGGCCCGCATCCGTCGGCGTGCTAGATCCCTCACCGGCGGCCTACTCGTCATGCTATTCGGATCGGGACCCGCCCTTCTCTCCGTCGGGCTAGCCGCCGAGCTGCACGGCCGGTCCTGGGTAGCCGCGGCCGCCGCCGCGTTCATCATTGGCTCGCTCCTCGCGCCCGCCCTCGCCAACGCCGTCGAGCGGTCGAGGCTGTCACCTCTCACGACCTGGCCCATGCTAGGCGCCGGGATGATTGCGGGCTGGGTCATCGCGCCCTGGCACCCGACAGGCCTCCTTGCCGCCCAACTGCTGGCCGGCCTCTTCATGACCGCGTTCGAAGGAACGATGGACAGCAAGGTGGCATCGGACCCACGCGCAAGCCACGTCACCGAGGGACTCGCGTGGACTGCCGCCGCACGCGCACTCGGCAGCTCTGCCGCCGTGGGGCTTGCGCCTGTCGTCATCCTCGCCGCAAGCGTGGCGACGCTGAGCGCAGTCTCAGCGCTCCTGCTAATCGCAACCGGCCTCCTTATGGCGGCACTCTTACCCGCGCACCGGGCCTTCGGAGCCAACAGACCGACCGACCCACTGCCGCAAGCGCCGAGGCAGTCAGTTCATTTCGTGCGGTAAGCAATCGGGAGCGTGTCGCAGTTCCGCCAAAGAGCGACACTGGCAGTTGCTCGCTAGTTGCGGCCGGTTGCGGGGCCGACTGTCTCGATCGTGCGCCCGGCCCTGCCTCAGTTGATCACGGCATTCGCAGCTAGCCGGTCGCCAGCCCGACCGGGCAGGTGACGCCGGTGCCACCCACGCCGCAGTAGCCGTTCGGGTTCTTGGCCAGGTACTGCTGGTGGTACGGCTCTGCGTAGTAGAACGGTCCGGCCTCGGCGACCTCGGTCGCGATCTCCCCGTAGCCGGCCCCGGCGAGCTCGCGCTGGTACATCTCACGGGACGCCTCGATCGCGGCGCGCTTTGCGTCGTCCATCCAGTAGACACCCGACCGGTATTGCGTGCCCACGTCGTTTCCCTGCCGCATGCCCTGCGTGGGATCGTGGTTCTCCCAGAAAACGCGCAGCATCTCCTCGTAGCTCGTCTTGGCAGGGTCGAAGACGGCCAGCACGACCTCGGCATGGCCGGTACGGCCGCTGCAGACCTCCTCGTACGTCGGGTTGGGCGTATAGCCGCCCGCGTAGCCGACGGCAGTCGTGTACACGCCGGGCGTCTGCCAGAAGAACCGCTCGGCGCCCCAGAAGCAGCCCATGCCGACGACGATCTGCTCGAAGCCGTCCGGGAAGGGCGGCGTCAGGGGCGTGCCGAGCACGTCGTGGCGGTCGGGCACGGGCATGCTCGCCTCGCGCCCGGGAAGCGCGCCGGCGGGCTCGACCATGTTCGTCTTGTCGCGCGAAAATAGACGCACGGCTACTCCTCCTCGAGCTTCAGGGCCGCGGAGTTGATGCAGTAGCGCTGCCCGGTCGGCCGGGGCCCGTCGGGGAAAACGTGGCCGAGGTGGCCGCCGCAGTTCGAGCACAGCACCTCGGTGCGAACCATGCCGAAGCCGACATCGGTCTCCTCTTCGATTGCGTCGGCGCTCGCCGGGGCGTAGAACGCGGGCCAACCGCAGCCCGAGTCGTACTTCGTCTCGGACGTGAACAACTGGGCACCGCAACCCGCACAGCGGTACGTCCCCTCGTCGAACGTGTGGTCGTACTCACCTGTGAACGGACGCTCGGTGCCCTTCTCGCGTAGCACGTGGTACTGCTCGGGCGTCAGCTCCGCGCGCCACTCCTGCTCGGTCTTCTGCACTTTCGTCATGTCATTAAGTCTGCCGATCGGATTGTTTGTTACGTCCTGGACCTGCGTGGTCGTCGCGGTCGTAATCGGATCAGACAGCATCCGTCCGCTGAAGGGAGCGCAATGTCTCGACCAAGCACCGTCATCCTCGCGACCACGCTCACGGCGCTTGCTCTCACACCGCACGCAGCGGCCGGCGGCTGGTGGAACATCGTTCAACTCGAGCACTCGACGGCCGCCGCCGGACAGCGAGTCACCGCGCGGGCCACCGTCTACTTCACCTCAGCCCGAGCCGCCCGGAACGCAGCGAGTGGCGGGCCCTTCTACGTGTACGTCCTGCACGGCTTCGCCCAGACGAGCCTCGAGCTGCCGCGGCTGCCCAGCGCCTGGTGGTCACGCTGGTCGCTCCGGGGCGCCGAGGCGGTGCGAGCAGGGCCGGTCGTGCTCGACGTCTCCGGACATACCGGCGCCGTGCGTGCTTCGTTCACGGTGCCGGATCTGCGACCGGGCGGCTACTCACTCATGTTCTGCGACGCCGGCTGCCGCCATCCGCTTGGCGACATCGTGCCGACTCCGGGATTCACGATCGCGGCGGACGCGGCGACCGCGCGTCTCGCGACGCGCGTCGATCGCCTGGAGCAGCGGCTTGCGCGTCAGTCGCGCTTGCGCCAGGCAGCGCGCACGGCGGCCCGTGGGGCTCGCGCCGAGGCCACTTCTGTGGGCGCGCAGCTCCGGCGGCTCGAGCAGCGGGTCGCGAGCGCCGAGCAGCGCCCCGGCCCATCCCGGTGGGGCTACGCGGGCTGGCTCGTGGGCGGCTTCTCCGTCGGCGCCGGATTGGTGCTGGCGCTGCGGCGCCGCCGCACGGGCTCGGCGTGCCCTGAACCCGACTGGCAGATCCGCGACGACGAGCTCGAGGCCCTCCTCACCTCGCAGCCGAGCGAGCAGGCCGACAGCCGGCCCGTGCAGTCACGAGCCGGCCGTGAGCCGATAGTGCGCTGACCTAGACCTTCTTGCGGCGGCGCCACTTGGCAAAAATGGTGCCGATCTCTCGTTGTGCGGCGCTCGCCGCATCCTCCGGCGACATCTTGCCCTGTGCCACCTGGGCGAACATCTGCGGTATCAGGAACTTGTTGAACACCTCGTCGATCGCGGCGTTCGAGAAGCCCGGATACCCGACGTTGGCCGTGTGCTTCTGGGCGATCGTGGTCAGAATCGTGTACTTGCCGAGCGGCTTGTGCTTGTCCGCAGCGGCGAGCTTGCGGATCTGCTTGAAGCCGCCCTTGACGCCTCCCGGCCAGCCCGGGAAGTTGTAGAAGCCACTGTTCTGGAAGTGCGGCGTGTAGTTCGTCTGCATGTCGACCAGGAACTTCTTCGCCGCGGCCTTGTTCTGCGCGAACTTCCAGATCACGTAGACGCCCATCACGTGCTCGAGCCCCAGCCGCTGCACGGGCCCACGCGGGATCGGCGCAACCCACGTGTTGTTCATGAGGTCGGTGTTCTGTGGCGACGTGACCCACGGCGGCCCCTCGAGCGTGCGCGCGATCGAGATGGCGTTGAGCGCGAGCGACAGCCTCCCCGCCAGGTACGCCTGGTTGTTCGAGGCGGCCGTCCAGGCGAAGACCTCGTTCGTCATTCCGCGCCGGAAGATGTCGCGCATCACCTTGAGCGCGTTGCGGGTGCCCTTGGAGTTGATCACGACGCGGTGCTCGGCGTTCTGGATGTAGCCGCCGTAGCACTGCATGAGCGCGATCATCGCCATGTTCGAGTCGAGCTCCTGCGACATGCCGATGCCGACCGGCTTGTTCTGCTCCTTGAGCTTCGGCGCGATCTGGCGGATGTCTTCCCATGAGTTCGGCGCCTTGCCGAGCGCACCCCAGATGTCACGCCGGTAGTGCACAGGGTCGGGCACGTAGTTGTCGGGGAAGCCGAAGTACTTCTTCGTCCGCGGGTTGTAAGTCGAGCGGTAGCCGACCCGCCCCATCGGCCCGACCTTGCGCGTCACCTCCTGGACGATGTCGTTGAGCTTGAGGACCTGATCCTCGAAGGCCGCCGGCGGCGACAGCAGCTGGAACAGGTCGTGACCGCTCTGCGCGGCCACCTCGGCGGCCGCCCGCGCCGGCAGCTCGGCGAGGTTGATGTGGTCGACCTTCACCTCCACATCGTTCCGCTCGCCCCACTGCTTGACGTACTCCCCGTCGAACCACTTGTCGTAGGACGGCACGAAGTGGCTCCACTGGAGGATCTTCAGCTCGCCCTGCAGCTGCCGGTTCGCGTACTTCTGAGCGCCGGCCACTGCGGACTTGGCGCCGACGCCACCGTAGACGAGGACGATCGCACCGAGGCCAGCACGACGTAAGATCTCGCGCCTGGTGACCTCGTCGGAGACCTGGGTCATGTCGACCCGAGGTCGGTCGTCCTTCACGGTCTCACCTCCTCGATCGCTGTGGATTGATCTTTACCGAAAAGCGCCACCGGTGAACCCCGCAATGAAGCGATCGAGGAACACGTTGAAGAGCAGGGCAAGCGGAATGGCCGGTATGAGCGTGGCCGCCATGAGCGGTCCCCAGAAGAAGACGTCGCCACGGATCAGCTCGGTCGGCACGCCGGCAGAGATGGTGCGCTCGCTCGAGGTGGTGATGAAGGTGATGGCGTAGACGAACTCGTTCACCACCAACGAGAACGTGAAGATCACCACGGTCAGGATCCCAGGCAGCGAGATCGGGAACACCACGGAGACCAGCGTGCGCAGGCGCGAGGCGCCGTCAACGAGCGCAGCGTCCTCGAGCTCCACGGGGATCGTCTTGAAGAACCCCATCAGCAGCCAGGTCGAGAACGGCACCGTGAAGGACGGGTAGACGAGCACGAGCGCCGCCAGCCGGTCCTGGAGGCCCATTTCGGCGATCACCCGCGACATGGGTAGGAAGAGCAGCGTCGGCGGCACGAGGTAGGTCAGGAAGATGCCCACGCCGACGCTCTGCCCCCAGCCGCCGGACAGCCTGGCGAGCGCATAGCCGGCCGGCAGCGACAGCACCAGCGTGATGACGACGACGATCGCGCCCACGATGGCGGTGTTCTCGGCCCAGTCGAGGTAGGCCGTGTCGTTCAGCAGGAAGTCGACGTTGCGCCACGTCGGCGAGTCCTGGTTGAACTTGAAGGGCACGTTCGCCGGGTTGTAGAGGTCCGTCTCCGTCTTCAGCGCGGTCATGAACATCCAGTAGAACGGGAACGCGAGCACGATCGCGAAGGGGCCGACCACCAGGTATGCGAGCCCTTGCTCCTTCAGTCGCGCGAGCACCGGCCTAACTCACCTCCACCCGGCGGGCGAAGCGCAGCATCAGGATGGCCACCAGCGCGAGCACAGGCAGCAGGTAGAGCGAGATCGCCGCGCCCTGGCCCAGGTTGCTCGACGTGATGCCGGTGTCGAAGGCCCAGGTGGTCAGCATGTGCGTGCTGTTGAACGGACCGCCGTGCGTGAGGATGAAGACGACGGTCATGTCGGTCGCCGTGAAGACGATCCCGAAGAGGAGGGCGACGGTCGCGATCGGGAGCTGCAGCGGCAGCGTCACGTACCAGAACTTCTTGAAGCCGGTGGCGCCGTCCACCTTGGCGGCGTCGTCGACCTCGGAGGGGATCGAAGCCAGCCCGGCGAGGAAGATGACCGTGGCGAAGGGGATGATGCGCCACGTGTGGACGGCGATGATCGTGATCATCGCCAGGGTCGGCTCGCCAAGCCATTGCGGCGGATCGAAGGGATCGATCGGAGCGATCTCGATCCGGTCGGGCAGAAAGTCGCGTGCGAAGAGCCAGTTCACGACGTTGTAGAGATGGAATTCCCGCGACCCCGGCATCAGGTCGTTGATGAGCGTCCAGTTCACCACGCTGAAGAGCGAGTCGAAGATCCACAGGAAGCCGATCGTGCCGAGGGCGATCGGCGTCGCCCAGGGCAGGAGAATCAGGAAGCGGAAGATCCACTTACCGCGGAACTTCTTGATCAGGGCGTGTGCGAGGAATCCCGCAGAGAGCAGCACGACGATCTGCGATACCACCGTGAAGATGACGGTGTTGCGCAGAGCGCGCCGGAAATTCGGGCTGTCCCAGGCGTCGATGTAGTTGTCGAAACCGACGAAGTCGCCGGTCAGCGAGCCGGCGGTCGCATCGGTGAGGCTCAGGTAGATGGCGAGCAGCAGCGGCCCGCCGACCAGCAGGGCGATGAAGAGCACTGCGGGGCCGATCAGAAGCGGCGCAAGAAAGCGTCGCTCCTCGAAGAGGTCGCGCCGGGGGCGCCTTGCTCTTGCTTGCGCGACCGCCGCCACGGCGGCGAAGATCCTAGAGCATGTGGAAAACTGCGGCTCCAGTGGCTGAAATCCAGCTCGAGGAGCTCACGAAGGTCTATCCGGACGGCACGGAGGCGGTGTCCAGGCTCGACCTCGGCATCGCCGACGGCGAGTTCGTCGTGCTGGTTGGGCCGTCGGGATGCGGCAAGACCACCGCCTTGCGGATGGTGGCTGGCCTCGAGCAGATCACCGAGGGGGTGGTTCGGATCGGCGGTCGGGTGGTCAACGACCTGCCGCCCAAGAATCGCGACATCGCCATGATCTTCCAGAACTACGCGCTCTACCCGCACATGTCCGCATACAAGAACATGGCGTTCGGGCTCAAGCTGCGGAATATCGAGAAGAAGGAGATCTCACGGCGCGTGACGGACGCGGCGGAGGTGCTGGGCCTCGAGGGCGTGCTCAAGAAGCGGCCACGGACGCTCTCAGGCGGACAGCGCCAGCGGGTGGCGATGGGCCGCGCAATCGTGCGCGAGCCGCAGGCCTTCCTCATGGACGAGCCACTGTCGAACCTCGACGCGAAGCTGCGAGTCGAGATGCGCGCCGAGATCGCCCGGATCCAGCGCGACCTGCGCGTCACCACCATCTACGTCACGCACGACCAGACCGAGGCAATGACGCTCGGTGACCGCGTCGCCGTCATGCGCGACGGCCTGCTTCAGCAGGTTGACATCCCCCAGCGGCTCTACGACCAGCCCGTGAACCTGTTCGTGGCCGAGTTCATAGGCTCGCCCGCCATGAACCTGGTCGGCGCTGACATCGAACGCGCCGACGGCGGCCTCGTCGCCCGCTTCGGCGAGCACGCGCTGCGTCTCGGAGAGCAGGTGCTGGAAGCGCGACCCGGACTGCAGAGCTTCGTCGGGAAGCCGCTGATCCTGGGCATCCGGCCCGAGGACATCGCTGACGCCAGCCTCGCGGGCGACGTGAGCCCGGGCCGCACGATTGCCGCGGACGTCGACATCCGCGAGGACATGGGCTCGGAGGTGTTCGTCCACTTCGGCGTCGGAGGCCGGCCGGTGCGCGGAGAGGACGTGCAGGCCGCAGTCGGCGAGGAGGCGGTCGAGGCCACGGAGGTCAAGACGCGTACGCAGGGCGGCCTCTGGGTGGCACGCGTCGACCGCGAGAGCCGCGCCCGTGAGGGCGAGCGGATCGACCTGTTCGTCAGTGTCCGGCGGTTGCATTTCTTCGACCCGGAGAACGGGTCGGCGATCTACGACGGAAAGTCAGAGTCTGTCCCCCGTCAGGCGGACTGACTCGTCAGCCCACGCCCCTCACCACAGTCCGTTCGGACCCCCGTAAGGGGCGGAATCTGACGGGTCAGTCCCCTGCGGGGGCAGTTCTTGCACTTGGTTAGCCGGCGTTCCAGGGGTTGATCAGCGGATTCGTTCCGTTGTAGATGCCCGCGGGGTTCGGGTACCAGAGCCACAGGTGTAACGTCACGAAATCCGGGTGCCAGAAGGCGAACTGCTCGCCCGTCTCGGGGCTCGTCGCCGGACAGTTGGCCTGCACCGGCTCGAAGAAGAACGTGCCGTCTTCGTAGTGGCACGCAGCGCCGAACGAGCCGTAGGTGGCACCCGGTAGCGGCGGCGTGGCCGGCTGCTCCGTGAACACCCACTCGAAAGCCACGAGCTGCCAGTGCTGACCGCGTTTCACGTAGACCAGGATGGGTGGCTTCGTGACGTCGAACTCCCCACCGATGTCCGGGTTCAAGAAGTGCCAGCCCATGTCCGTCAGGTGCCGCGTGACGATCACGCGGTAGCCGTCGAGCTGCGCCCTTCTCAGACTCGTGGCGTACTTCGCCGTCGCGATGCGAGCCTTGGCAACCAGCGGCGCCAGCCCCTCGGGCACGGGCGCCGCGGACGCATGCATCGAGTGGTCGTGCGCGGGCGGACTGCTCTGGGAACCAGATCGGCCTGCGGCCGCCGCCACCGTCAGTCCGGCCACAGTGACAAGAGCGAGCGTTGTGAGAACTAGCTTGCGCATCGGTCCTCCTCTAAGAGACAGCGGGCACAGGATCGGGCCGGACGATCACGGTGTCCGCGACCTTGACGATCTCATCCACTGGCAAGTCGGCGGCCTTGGCGTGCCGCCGGATCGCCTCAGGGCTCTCCGCCTCGTAGATGCACACCGTGCCGAGGCCGCCCTGGTCCTCGAGCACGTAGCTGCGAATCCAGCGCACGTCGCCGAGCCGCTCGCCCTCGGCGGTCGAGCGCTCCGCCGCCGCCCTCGAGCTCCTCGGCTGAGCGCCAGCCGCTGCGGCGCAGGATTGCGTAGAGCTCCATCTCCACTCCTTCCGTCGGGTACGCGCTCGACGGTACGAGCCGGCCGGTTGCGGCCGCAGCGGGAGAACTCCCTATCTTTGCTCGGCTGCTTCCCTATCTCCGGCGTCTGCGAGCGCTCTCGCCGCCGCCGCACGGGAGCGAACACCGAGCTTCCGCAGGATCGCGGAGACGTGATGGTCGACCGTCTTCTCGGAGATGACGAGCCGCTCGGCGATGTCCGCGTTCCTCAGCCCGTCACGTACGAGCTCGAGGACCTCCACCTCCCGGCGCGTGAGGCCTGCAGGATGCGCCCTCGTCGTCTCGCGCGGGCCGCGGGGGATGCCGCGTGCCCCCAGCTCGCGCAGCCGCCGCGCGACGATAGCGGCCGCCGGCCGCGCTCCCAGGTCAAGCAAGCTTTCGTGGCTGCGACGCAGATCGTGCTCGTGATCGCTTCCGGCGAGCGACAGGGCGGCGTCGTAGGGAGATTCGAGCCGCTCCCAGGCCAGAGCTGCTCCCGCGTGGTCACCCGCTAGCTCGAGGGCAAAAGGCTCGGGCAGCTCGCCGGTCTCGCCGACGTCGACGCCGAGCCGTCTCCGCCACACGGCGAGCGCGCCCGCGATCCAGCGGTCGGCAAACGATGCAAGCTGGTGCGAAGAGACTGCAGCAAGGGCGCGTTCGTGGTCACCCCCGAGGAAGGCGGCTTCCACCAGCGCGAGCGCGCCGGGCGCGAGTCGCTGTGGCGAGACGGTCTCTCGGCTTGCCAGGGACAGCGCCTGCTCCAGCGGGGCAAAAGCATTTGGATCGCCACGACGTGCCCTGAGCACGCCGAGCACCAGAAGCGGCCAGGCGCGGGTGAGCTCACTCGGTGACGCGTCGAGGACCCTCTGCACATCCAGGGTCGCTTCGTCCCAGCGCCCGCGGACAACCAGCCCGGATGCGCGCCAGGCCACCAAGTACAGCCAGATCGCGTGGAGCTCGTGCTCCTCGGCGAAGGGAATGCCCTCGCCCAGCGCGCGATCCGCGAGCGGCCAGTCTCGGCGCCGCGTCGCGAGGAAGGCCAGCTGGCCGTACGCACGCGCGGCGTGGTCGTGGAGGCCGAGCTCGAGGCCGAGCTGGAGCGCTCGCTCGAGCCGGGCAGACCCGCGATCTCGGATCATGTCAGCCGACCCGATGTCGATCAGGGACTGAACAACCACATCCTGCTCGCCCATGGTCTCCGCCAGCTCAAGGGCTCGCCCCGCCCACTGGACCTGGGCCTCCACATCCAGCTCGATGAGTGCGTGGCGGGCCATCAGCCCGTAGGCCCTGGCCAGCTCGGGGCTGGGCGGTTGCTGCTCGAGCAGCTCGATGGCACCGGCAGCCGCTTTGCGTGCCTCGTCGTGCCGTAGCGCAAGCCGTGCCAGACCGGCCACGGTGCGCAGCGCGTCGCCTTCCTTGAGAGGATCGCCGACCGTCCGGTACCGCTCGTATGCAACCCGCGCCGCTTCGAGCGCCTCATCGGCCTGATCGGTGCGCGAGCACACCTGTGTACGTCGCAGAAGAAGCTCGGCCTGGCGGTGCGGAGACACGCCCTCCGCGAAGCGCAGGGCTCGCGCCAGCTGGGCGGCAGCCTCCCGATGCGCGCCGAGGCTCTCGGCCCGGTCCGCAGCCGCGACCCCATGACGGAACGCCCGATCGGCGTCGCCGGCGTGCTCCGCGTGGTAAGCGATTCGCGCGTCGTCGACCGGGCCCGGCAGCTCGCTGAGGGCGGCGAGCACCCGGCGGTGGAGGTCGAGCCGCCGCGCGGGCTCGATCGCATCTTCGATCACCATGCGGCCGAGCTCATGCCTGAATGCGACCCCAACGAGATCCGACCGCAGGACGCCCGTCGCCAGGCATTCGTCAAGTCCCGCGGACCCTCCTCCGAGCGACGCATCGAGCAGCTCAAGCTCGACGCGCGAGCCGATCACCGAGGCGGCCTCGAGCACGTCCCGCGCCCCGGTGCCCAGTCTCGCCGCCCGTGCGAGCACGGCGTCACGAACGCTGGCTGGGATGCTCGCACCCGGCGCCGCCAGCACCTCGCTGACGTAGAAGGGGTTTCCACCGGTCAGACGATGCAGCTCCGTCGCGTCAAGCGCCGCGCTCGCGACCAGGCTTGCGACCGCATCGACCGAGAGCGGCTCGAGCAGGATGCGGCGGACGGCCTGGAGACTCGCGACATCGCCGAGCACCATGCGCAGCGGATGCCGCGGACCGACTTCATCGTCCCGGTAGGTGGCTACGACAAGCGCACGAGCCCGGTCCAGCCTGCGCCCGAGGAACCGAAGGAGGTCTAGCGTTGCCTCGTCCGCCCAGTGCACGTCCTCGAGCACGGCAATTGTCGGCTGTGACTGCAGCTCGGCCAGCACGGCAGAGAAGATCTCGAGCGGCCTGGCATCCGCAGCGAGTGCGGAGGCGATGCGGCCGCCGGCCTGCTCGGCGAGATCCACGACCGGCTCGAGCGGCTCCGGCGTGAAGAGCCCGTCGCAGGCGCCCCAGAGGACACGGATGTCGCCGCCGTGCAGGTCGACGAACGCTCGCACGAGCGAGGTCTTGCCCACGCCGGCTTCGCCGCCGACCAGCACGAGGCGGCCCTGACCCGCCGTAGCCGCGGCCAGGTGCTCGCCGAGAGCGGCGAGGTAGGGGCCGCGCTCGACGAGCTCCATCGCTTGCTACCTGGTCTGCGGGAAGCCCAGGTCGACCTTGCTGGTGGCCGGGTCCGGCCAGCGGCTCGTGACGACCTTGCCGCGCGTGTAGAAGTTGATCCCCTCCGGCCCGTAGATGTGCGAGTCGCCGAATAGCGACGCCTTCCAGCCGCCGAACGAGTAGTACGCGACCGGCACCGGAATCGGCACGTTGATGCCCACCATCCCGGCCTGGACGTCGAACTGGAACTGCCGGGCCACCCCTCCGTCGCGGGTGAAGATGGCCGTGCCGTTCCCGTACGGGTTCTCGTTCACGAGGCGCAGGGCCTCCTCGTACGTGTCGACGCGGGTGACGCCGAGCACCGGCCCGAAGATCTCGTCCTTGTACGCGTCCATCTCCGTAGTGACGTTGTCGAGTAGCGACACGCCGAGGAAGAAGCCCCCGTTGTCCGGTGCGGTCTCGCGCCCGTCGGCCACGACCGTCGCTCCCTGCTCACGCCCGCTGTCGATGTAGGACGCCACCTTGTCGCGGTGCTCCCGCGTGATCAGCGGCCCCATCTCGTTCTCCGGCTCCATACCCGGCCCGACCTTCACGTTGGGCAGCCGCTCCTTGATGGCCTTCACGAGCTCGTCCCCCGCATCGCCGACCGCCACGACGTGCGAGATGGCCATGCAGCGCTCGCCCGCCGAGCCGTAGGCCGCGCTCACGGCCGCATCGGCGGCCATGTCGATGTCGGCGTCAGGAAGGACGACCATGTGGTTCTTCGCCCCGCCGAGCGCCTGCACACGCTTGCCGTGCTTCGTACCGGTCTCGTAGATGTAGCGGGCGATCGGCGTCGACCCGACGAAGCTCACGGCAGAGATGTCGGGATGCTCGAGGATCGCGTCAACCGCGACCTTGTCGCCGTGCACGACGTTGAAGACGCCGTCCGGGACGCCGGCTTCCTTGAGCAGCTCGGCCGCCAGGAGTGACGCCGACGGATCCTTCTCGGACGGCTTGAGCACGAATGTGTTGCCGCACGCGAGCGCGGGCGCCCACATCCACATGGGCACCATCACCGGGAAGTTGAAGGGCGTGATGCCCGCGACGACGCCGAGCGGCTGCCGGATCGAGTAGACGTCGATGCCGCTCGAGGCCTGCTCGGTGAAGCCGCCCTTGAGCAGAGTCGGGATGCCGCACGCGTACTCGACCACCTCGAGGCCGCGCTGCACCTCGCCCTGCGCGTCCGAGAAGACCTTGCCGTGCTCGGCGGTCAGGATCCGCGCGAAGTCGTCCTTGCGCTGGTGGACGAGCTCGCGGAGGCGGAAGAAGAGTTCCTGCCGTCGAGAGAGCGACAACTCGCGCCAGGCCGGGAATGCCTTCTTCGCTGCCTGGACTGCGTTATCGACCTCTTCGACGCTCGCGAAGTCGACAACCGCCGCCTGCTCACCCTTCGCCGGGTTGTAGACCGGTCCGTTGCGGCCCGACTGCCCTTCGTACGGCTTGCCGCCGATCCAGTGGCTGATACGCCTGAGCGCGACGTCGCGCTCCTTCGGCGCTTGCAAAATCTTTGCCATTACTGCCTCCTCATGCGCTCGGGCCCAGGGTATCGCGCATCCAAGTTTGTGGCTCTGAGCCACAAACTGCCGCGCTCCAGGCGCAACTCGACTGGATCGCGGAGGTCGAGCAGGAATTGGGCGGCCACCGCAGCCGCGCTAGGATCGCGGCATGGCCATCGTCGAGGCGGATCCGCAGGCCGGCGAGCGCGTCCGCGAGCTCGACAAGCAGTACGTCCTCCACTCCTGGTCGGTCCAGGACGCCATCAGCCCGCTGCCCGTCGCCGGCGCCGAGGGCCGCTACTTCTGGGACTACGAGGGCAATCGCTACCTCGATTTCGCCTCACAGCTCGTCAACGTCTCGATCGGGCACCAGCACCCCAAGGTGGTGGCGGCAATCAAGGAGCAGGCCGACAAGCTCTGCACGATCGGCCCGCCGATGGCGCACGAGGCACGCTCGGAGCTGGCGCGCCTGCTGGCCGAGGTCACGCCCGGCGACCTGACCATGTCCTTCTTCACGAACGGCGGCGCGGAGGCGAACGAGAACGCGATCAAGCTGGCGCGCTGGTACACGGGACGGCACAAGGTGATCGCGCGCTACCGCTCGTACCACGGCGCCACCGGAGCCGCGATCACGCTGACGGGCGACCCGCGGCGCTGGCCCGCCGAACCCGGTATCCCCGGCGTCGTGCGCATGCTCGACCCCTACACGTACCGCTGCCCGGCCGGTCACCCCGATCCGTGCCCGGTCTGCTCAGGGGCGCCGCACCTGGAGGAGATCCTCCAGTACGAGGGCCCCGACACGGTGGCGGCCGTAATCATGGAGACGATCGTCGGGACGAACGGGATCATCGTGCCGCCGGACGGCTATCTGCAATCGATCCGCGAAGTCTGCGACCGCCATGGCATCGTCCTCATCTTCGACGAGGTGATGGCGGGATTCGGGCGCAGCGGCCGCTGGTTCGCATGCGAGCACTGGGACGTCGTGCCGGACATCCTCACGCTCGCCAAGGGCATCAACTCGGGCTACGTGCCGCTCGGCGCCATGGTGATCGACGAGCCGCTCGCCGACTGGGTTCGGGACAAGTACTTCGCGGGTGGGCTGACGTACTCGGGCCACGTGCTGGCCTGCGCCTCCGCGGTCGCGTCGATCGAGGCCTTCCGCGAGGAGCAGATCGTCGAGAACGCGGCGGCGATGGGCGACGCCCTGGCCGAGGAGCTGCCGCGGCTCGCGGAGCGCCACTCATCGATCGGCGAGGTGCGCGGCAAGGGGCTCTTCTGGGGCGTCGAGCTCGTGAAGGATCGTGAGACACGCGAACCGCTCGTGCCCTTCAACGCGAGCGGCCCGGCTGCCGCACCGGTCACCGAGCTCACGAAGGCCGCCCTGGATCGCGGCCTGTACCTGTTCGTGCACTGGAACGTCGTGATGATCACGCCGCCGCTCAACATCACGCGCGAGGAGCTCGACGAGGGTCTCGGCATCCTCGACGAGGTGCTGTCGCTCGCGGACGCACAGGCGAGCTGACTCCGGCGGGCGGCATTGCCCGCCGCGGTACGCTCGCTGACGGATGGTTGAGGCCTTCGTGTGGGGGTCGTCGCGCCATCGCATCAATGGAATGAGCCAGTGCGCAGTCGTGGTTGAGCACCCGTTCGCGCTCTCTCAGCCGCCCGACCGTTCGCGCAACTCCTCGCACGCGTCGGCATTCTCGACCGCGTCGCCGAGCTCGCCGTCGGCGTCGAGCTCTCGCACGCGGTCGAGGCTCTCCTCGAGATCCTCGCGGCCGCCCTCGAGCTCCTTGGTCACGCCCGCCAGGACCTCCAGCGCTTCGGTTAGGTCGAGAACTTCGACAACGTCCTGCGTCTGCTCCCGCACGCGGTCGACGCGTTCTTCGAGCTGCTCGGCCAGCGCCTCGACTTCCTCCTCGGCCTCCTCGCCGGACTCGACATCCGGCGGTGGGATGTCCCGGAGATCGTCCACAAGCTCGTCGGTCTCGTCCACGACCCTCTCGAGGTTCTCCTCGAGTAGAGCGAGCGGGTCGTCGTCGCCACCTTCGGTGACGATGTCCTGTACGTCACCGAGCCACTCGTCGACACGTCCGCAGACGTCGCTCGCCCAGCCCTCGGCAGACGGCTCGTCGTCTCCGCCGCAACCGGCGAGCACGGCGAGCACGGCAGCGAGGACGCCGAGCGCGAGTCTCACGCCGGTGACGGTACCCGGCCGGCAGCGACAACATGCCTCGGATCGGACCAGCCCCGGCGGGGCAGCCTGGATCAGCGACCCAGGAGGGTTCGGAGCCGCTGTGGCGAGCCGATGAGCGAGCCGAGCTCGTCGAGCGAGGCCTCGACCGCCGCGGCGAACACCTCGGCACCGCCGAACGCGTCGAGCGTCTCTGGCGGAACGAACTTGAGCAGCAGCGCCGACGTGCCGGGCGGCATGGCGGCGAAATGCACCGTGAGGATGCCGTGGTCGCGCAGCAGCAGCATGGCGAGGGCAGCCGTGGCCTCCACTGGAACGAGAGACGACTCAGTCCCCGCGCGGCGAGTCGCCTCGCCGAGCACATCCTCGCCCTCCAGCTTGACCGCTACGGGAGTCCGCACCACCCAATCGCCCAGCCGCGCCACGAGGGCGTCCGCCAGGCGGGCCGTCGTCGCCACCAGCTCGCGAACCCGCTCCGGCCGGTACTGCTCGAGCGAGTGCACGACGGCCGGGTAGAGCATGGGTCGCGCCTCGAGTCCGAGCTCGACTGCGCGCGAGCGAATCTGCGAGACGAGCTCGCGCTCCCCGGCAAGCAGGCCGAGCCGCGGGCCGGAGGTTCCGTACTTGTCCAGCCCCGTCGCGCCCAACCCCGCGCCCAGCTCGAGCATCTTCGGCTGGTCGAGAACCGCCGGCCCGACGCGCGCTCCCCCGGCGTCGTCGACGAACACCGGCACGCCGGCGCGGTCGGCAGCGTCCACGATCCGCGCCAGATCGGCAGCAGGCAGCACCTCGTAGGTGACGGCGAGCCGCGTGAGCGCGACGAGGCAAGGATCTGCGACCTCGGTGAGCCGCGCGGCGAACGCGTCGTAGCCCCGCGCGTCCACGAAGTCTCCGCCGGCAAGGCGCACGGCGCGGACGAGACCAGGGTGCGTGTAGCCCGCCGACACGCCGACCACGGTGCCGCCCGGCTGTACGAGCACCTGCATCGCCGCCACGAACGCGGCGGTAAGCCGGTTGGCGACGAACACGTCGTGCAAACCGGCGGAACCGCCCAGGTGGTCGAGCGCGAGCTCGGTCAGACGCTCGCCGTAGAGGGCCGGCGCAAGCTCGTCGTCGAGCAGCTCGGGAGGAGTATCCGCCACGACGAGCGAGCGCTCCAGGCCTGTGAAGTCGAAGAGCGTCCCGGCCGCGTGCCGTTCGGCGACGATGCGCCACGCGGCCTTGAGCTTTGCAACATGGTCCGTAGTGCCGGCGAGGATCTCCCCCGGCTCGTACGGCGGCTTCTCGACCCTGGTCGTCACTGCCCAGCCCTGGTTTCCGGTGGCGTACGCTCCAACACCGAAACCGAGATGACCTCGACACCTGCCTGGAGCCGACTCGCTCCGACAACCGTCAACGACATCCATTCGCAGCTGAACGCGACCGTCGTCGCGGGCGTCGTTCGTCCGTCGTCGCTCGAAGAACTGCAGTCCGCCGTCGGGCAGTCCCGCGAGCTCCGTGTGCCGGTGTGCATCGCGGGTGGTCGCCACGCAATGGGAGGCCAGCAATTCTGCCGCGGCGGGCTGCTCATCGACACGAGATCGCTAGACAGTGTGCTGGAGTACGACCCGCAGGCGGGAACGATCGAGGTCGAGGCCGGCCTGCAATGGCCGGCACTGCGGCGCTTTCTGCACGAGCAGAGGAGCTCTCATCACGAACAGGCGTGGGCATTCGCTCAGAAGCAAACCGGTGCCGACCGCCTCTCGTTGGGTGGAGCGCTGTCGGCAAACGCGCACGGCCGCGGCCTCGCCATGAGACCAATCATCGCCGATGTCGAGGCGTTCAGCCTGGTCGACTCGGGCGGTCACATGCTGAGGTGCAGCCGCGCCGAGAACGGCGAGCTCTTCCGGCTCGTTGCCGGTGGTTACGGCCTCTTCGGGGTCGTTTACTCACTCAAGCTCAGGCTCGTCCCGCTCCGGAAGCTCGAGCGGGTCGTTGAGCTGCGGGGCGTCCATGGGCTGATCGAGGCGTTTGAGCAGCGCATCGCCTACGGATTCCTGTACGGCGACTTCCAGTTTGCGATCGACCCGGCCGACGACGGCTTCCTCCATCACGGCGTCTTCTCGTGCTACCGGCCAGTCCCCGACGAGACGCCGATTCCCGCCGGCCAGC
>DAITAO010000018.1:22118-47551 GCA_036824245.1 Gaiellaceae bacterium
TTCAACCTGCACACCTCCCATACGGAAGCCGGCCTCGGCCACTCCGCCGAGGCTTTCCGCAGGCTCATCGACATGGCGATCGCGCGCGAGGGGAGCTTCTTCCTGACCTACCACCGCTGGGCGCACCCGGATCACGTCGAGGCGTGTTACCCGCAGATCCGTGACTTCTTTGCGCGGAAGAAGCAGTACGACCCGCACGAGGTCTTCCAGAGCGAGTGGTATCGCGCTTACCGGGATGTCTTCATTGCTAGCTGACGCACTGCCGTTCCGGGCAGGCCTGCGGGCACGCGTCAGAGCGATCGTCCTGCTGGCGATCGTCCTCGACGTACCGGTGGCACGACGCCTCGTAAGCGCTCTGACAGGCCCTCCGAGCGTGGAGACGACCGAAGTCGACGGCGTTCCGGTCGAGATCGTGCGCCCCGCAAGAGGCGGTCCGTGGTCGGCGTGGATCTTCATCAACGGGGCGCATCCACTTAGACGGCAGGAGCCGGTGGTGACTCGACTGTCGCGTGGCCTGGCCCGCGCCGGCTACCTCGTCGTCGTGCCGGACCTGCCCGGTCTCGGCGAGGGCAGGATCACGCAGACGACGTTCGATGCGGCCGTGGCCGTGGCGGACGCGGCCGCGCGGCTATCGGATGTGCGCCACGGCCGCGTGGCGCTCGTAGGCGCGTCGATGGGCGCAGGGCTGGCGCTCCTGGTCGCTGCCCGCCCCGAGCTCGACGACCGCGTCTCGGTCGTGGCCGCAGTCGCTCCGTTCGCTGATCTGCGGAAGCTCATCTGCCTGGGGACGACCCGCTGTTACGGCGACAACGGCCACCCCGGCCGCTACCAGGTCACCGAACTCCATCGTCGCATCGTCGCCGGGTCCCTCGTCGCGCTCCTAAGCGACGGCCCCGACCGACAGCGCCTTCTCGAGCAGCTAGACCGTCTCGAACGCGAGGATCGCGACGCTATCGAGCATCTCTCGGAGGGCCTCCCTCCGGTGGGCCCTGAGGCCGACGCAGTCGTCCGCCTGCTCACGAACACCGACCCAGCGCGCTTCGGCGAGCTCTATGCCGCGCTGCCGGATTCAATTCGCTCCGTTCTCGATGAGCTTTCCCCGCTGACCGCGCGTCGTGGGCTGCGCGCTCGCGCAGAGCTGATCGCACCGCCGAGCGACGTGTACTTCCCGCTGGACGAGGCGATCGCGTTGGCACGTGCCCTTCCCACTGCCCGGCTGACGATCACCGAGACGCTAGACCACACGCGGCCCACCGCCTCTCTCAGACAGCTCCGCGAGCTCCGCCGCTTCGACGGATTCGTCATCCGGGGACTCGCAGCCGCGGCGAGCTCTAAGGCAGCGGCGTAGAGCTCGTGATGAGACCCAGTCGCGTTGCTCGCTCGTCATCCCCCCGGTGGTGCCTCCGGAGGCGAGTGGTCGCATGGCTCCTCACGCTGGCCGCCCACGCACTCGCCGGGAAGTCCGTTCGGTTCGTCGAGCCGATCAGCGGACAGCGGCAGCGCGTCTACTTCGCGAACCACACGAGCCACCTCGACTTCATCCTCGTCTGGTCGTCATTGCCGAAGGACGCTCGCGAGCGCACTCGACCCGTCGCCGGACGCGACTATTGGGAGCGCGAACGGATCCGTCGCTATCTTGCGCGGAGCGTCTTCAACGCCGTACTGATCGAGCGGGTGCCGTTCGAGCGCGATGGCGATGGCACGAAGGACGCCCTGCAGCGCAGCGAGGCCGTGTCCCGCATGCTCGAAGCGCTGGACGGGGAGCATTCCCTGATCCTCTTTCCGGAAGGCACCCGCGGCTCAGGCGCCACGATCGCGCCGTTCAAGAGTGGCCTCTACCACATCGCACGTGCGCGACCCGATCTCGACCTGGTCCCCGTCCAGATCCGTGGTGTCCACAAGGTCCTGCCGAAGGGACGCGTCCTCCCCATGCCCAGCATCAGCAGCCTTACCTTCGGCCGCGCCATGCGCCTCCGAGACGGTGAGTCGAGGGAGGCGTTCCTGGCGCGCGCACGCGACGCGATCCGATCGCTCTCGCCGCCCTGAGATCTAAATGAGCCGCCGCTCGAGGTAGGCGGCCAGCCGGGTCAGCGGGAAGGAAATGATGAAGAAGACGACGGCGACGGCGCCGTAGATCTCGATGGCGTGGATCTCGCCGATGCCCGCCGGCGGGGCCGCGGTCAGGCGCTCGACCGACCGCTCGCCGGTCTCGAGGATGTCGGCCGCGCCGATCACCTGTGCGAGCGTCGTGTTCTGGATGACGCCGACGAGCAGGCTGACGAGCGGCGGCAGTAGCCGACGGAACGACAGCGGAAGGATGACGAACGCGTGCCGCCCCAGCCAGCCGAAGCCGAGCGCAGACGCCGCCTCGTGCTGCTCGCGCGGAATGGACTCCACCGCCCCCCGCGTTGCCTCTGCGATCTGGGCGCTACCCCAGAGCGACAAGCCGAGCGCGGCCGCGGTGAACGGATCGAACTCGAGTCGCCGGTCCAGAGAGGGCAACACGAGGTAGATGACAAAGATCGTCACGATGAGCGGCAGTCCGCGCCAGATCTCGATGTACGCACGGATGAGCGCTCGAGACGGCAGGAACCGGATCGTGAGGAGCGTCCCGAGCACAATCCCGACGATGCAGCTGACGGGGACGGAGATGGCTGCGATTCGCAGTGTTCCGGGGACGCCGACCTCCCACATGTAGCGTGCAACCGGCTCAACCCAATCGGGTAGATCTGGCATTCAGCCACGCTCCGGGAGTGCGAGATGGGACTCGAGAAGCCGGATCAGCGCCGAGAGTGTCCAGACGATCACGAGATACGTGACGCCGAGCACGAAGAACGTCTCCGTCGTCTGGAGCGTGTCCGAGTTGATCTGGTACGCCGTGTACGTCAGCTCGGCGAAGGCGATCACATAGAGCAGCGAGCTGTTCTTCAGCACCGCGATGTACGTGTTGATCGACGCCGGAAGCGCGATTCGGCCTCCGATCGGAAGCGTGATGTTCACGAACGTCCGGAAACGGCCGAAGCCGAGCGCCAGCCCTGCCTCGCGGTAGCGGTACGGCACGGCCAGGAAGCCGGCGCGGAAGTTCTCCGTGTTGAACGCGCCGCCCCAGACAGTGAGCGAGAGCCAGCCGACGGTGAAGACGTCCAGCACGATGCCGAGCTGCGCCAGCCCGCTGTGGATCATGAAGATCTGGACGAGGATGGGTGTGTTTCGGATCACCTCGACGTAGACGGCCGCCAGCTGGCTGATCACCGGTATGCGATGCGCGCGAGCGGCGCCGAGCACAGCGCCAATGAAGAACACGCCGACGATCGCGATCGCCGACACCTCGAGCGTGTTCTGGAGGCCGTCGAGCAGCACGCGCCAGTTCTCCTCGAGGAACGACCTCAGCTCGAAGGTGACGGCGAGCACAGCGGCGCGCAGAAAATCAGGAGCGGCCGCGCATGCGGCCGCTCCTGCGATTCGAATGGCCTCGCCGCGCTACGACGGGCACACCGTGTCGGCGCTCGGCGCCCCGGCCGGCGGATACGAAAGCCTGTTGTTCGGCCGCGGAATGCTCCTCAAGAAGCCGGGGACGAACCGCGCGGCGATGTTGTTGCGCAGGATGCGTATGAAGATGTCCTTCTTGCGCATGATGTTGAGCCTCGAATCGACCCACCGCTTCATCGCCGTGTCGCCCTGCCTGATGCCGATTCCGTACGGCCCCGCCAGGAACGTGTCCGCCGTCAGCTTGTAGTCACGCTCGGCGGCGGCAATGGGGGCCATGCCGGTGTCGTCCCACATGACCGCGTCAGCCCGACCCTGCTTCAGCGCCAGAAACGCGTTCGTGAAGCTGTCGAAGGTCAGTGCCTGCGTGGTGGGGAAGCAGCGTGTCAGCCAGCGGGAGTAGATCGACCCGCTCGTCGTCGAGACGCGCCTGCCTCGGATGTCGTTCAACCCCTGAACAGGACCGCTGTTCGGCACGAGCAGCTTCCCGGCCGCGTTGAAGTAGGGGGTCGAGAAGTCGATGCGGGTGTCGCGGTCCGCCGAGTACGAGAACGTGGAGATGACGAGATGGACGCGCCGCGACGTAAGCAGCGGCTCGCGGGCCGGAGTCGGCGCGCACTCGTAGCTGACCCGATTCGCCCTGCCAAAGGCGTAACGGGAGAACCATTTGGCGACCTCGACGTCGAAGCCCGCGTTCTCGCCCTTGATGTTGATGTAGCCGAAGGGCGGCACGTCGCACTTGACGCCCACGATCCACCGCTTGCGCTGCCGCACCTCGGCGGGCAGCGGAGGAAGTTTTGGTGCCTTGGCCGCGGACGCCTTCGGAGCCGATCTCGCCTCCGGTGCGTTCGCACTACCGGTGGGCGCCGCGGCACTCCAAGCTGCCAGTCCCGCCGCGAGCACCGCGACGGCGACGAACGCCCCAGAAAGTCGTTTCATTCGACCCCTCCTTCTTGGTTGATTTCCAATTCTTCCAGGGAGTGCGCGAGCTGGAGCGAGCGGCGCAGGAAGCGTCGCGTCCGCTCCTCCTTCGGGCGGTCGAGCAACTCGGCGGGAACGCCTTGCTCGACGATCCGCCCCTCGTCGATGAAGATCAGGTGGTCCCCGACTTCGCGGGCGAACTGCATCTCGTGCGTGACGACGAGCATCGTCATGCCCACAAGGGCAAGGTCTCGCATCACGACAAGCACCTCGCCGACCAGCTCTGGGTCGAGCGCCGACGTGACCTCGTCGAAGAGCATTACGTGCGGGTCCATCATCAGCGCCCGTGCGATCGCGACGCGCTGCTGCTGGCCGCCCGACAGCTGATGCGGATGCTGGTGCGCCTTCTCCGCAAGCCCGACCCGCGTGAGCAGATCCATCGCGCGCCGTTCGGCATCGCGACGATCGAGCTTGCGAATGCGCCGGGCGGCGAGCGTGACGTTGTCGATCGCCTTCAGGTGCGGGAACAGGTTGAATTGCTGGAAGACGATCCCGATGCGCTGGCGAACCGCCGAGGCCTGAACGCCTTTGCGCGTGATCTCTTCGCCCTCGAGGTAAATGCGGCCGGAGTCGACCGGCTCCAGCAGGTTCACGCAGCGAAGAAGCGTGCTCTTGCCGCTGCCGCTGGCGCCGATGATGACGAGGACTTGCCCGGCCGGGACCTCGAGGTCGATGCCGTCGAGCACGAGGTTGTCACCGAAGCTCTTGCGGACGTCCTCCATCCGCACGACGGGTGTCTGGTTGGGGACTACTTCGACGCGAGCTGCCTGTGGATGGGTGGACACCAGCAAGCATCCCAACCAAAGGCGCGGTGGAAGTCAAGCAACCAAAGCGCGGCTGACCGTCTCTCAAGGGAGTGATGCGCGTCTGCCTGGCGATCGAGAGTTAAGAGGTGTGAGCCGGCACGGAGACGACCTGCTGCTGATCGGCATCACCACACGCGGGCCGCGGAGCGTTTCCGTACAGCCCGTCGCGCGAGCGGGGCCTGCCCCGTCAGACCGCGCGCAGAACCGGCTTGGTTGCCGCTTCGGCCACGTGGTCGAGGATCACTTCGAGCAGGTGCCCCGAGTCGATTACGTGCTCACGCGCCAACGCGCGAGCTCCCGGGGCGCTCCCCGCAGCGATCGCATCCAGGATCGCGCGGTGCTGCGCCACGTTGCGCTGGTACAGCTCGTCCATCTCCGGCCCGCCGGGCGCCCACACCGCCTGCCCGAGGAAGGTCCGCCGTGCGCTGCGGGCAATCCGCCCCACGAGCGGCGCGTCGGCCGCCTCATAGATCACGTCGTGGAAGGCGTAGTTGGCGGCCAGCCACTCGCCTGTCAGCGCCGCCCGCTCTTCCTCGCTGCGCGACCTGTCCCTCATCCGAGCGGTGATCGCCACGTACCGCTCCTCGGCCGCCGCCAGCGCCTCCAGCTCCTCCGCGCCCATCCGCGGCGTCGCCAGCTCGGTGGCAAGACTCTCGAGCTCAGCGCGCACGAGGAACGCCTGCCGCAGCTCGTCGCGCGAGAGCGTGCGAACGCGGACGCCCCGATTGGGCTCGAAGGACACGAGCCCGAGCGCCGCCAGCCGTCGGAGCGCCTCGCGCACCGGCGTGCGGCTGACGCCGAACCGCTCGGAGAGCTCCTCCTGCCGCAGCACCTGACCCGGCGCGAACTCACCGCGGACGATCGCCTGCTCGAGCGCGATCGCCAGGTCGTCTGCCTTGGTGCCCTCGGGCATGTTCCGCGACGCTACGCGAACTGCGCGGTCTCCGTCGACCCGCGCAGGGCGAGCGTCGAAGCCTGGCCACCGGTCACCGTCTCCAGTACCTGGTCGAAGTAGCCGGCGCCGACCTCGCGTTGGTGGCGGGTCGCCGAATACCCGAACTCCTCGAGCTCGAATTCGCGATCCTGCAACGGCACGTAGCCGGCCATCCCGCCCTGACGGTAGGCGCGGGCAAGCTCGAACATGCCGGCGTTGACCGAGTGGAAACCGGCCAGCGTGATGAACTGGAAGCGGTAGCCGATGGCGCCGAGCTCGTCCTGGAAGGCCGCGATCTCGTCGTCCCCGAGGTGCGCGCGCCAGTTGAACGACGGGGAGCAGTTGTAGGCGAGCAGCTTGCCCGGGAACCGCTCGCGCAGCGCCTCCGCGAAGGCGAGCGCCTCCTCGAGGTTCGGCGTCGACGTCTCGCACCAGACGACGTCTGCGTACGGCGCGTAGGCGAGCCCCCGCGCGATCGCCGTGTCGATGCCGTCCTGCACGAAGTAGAAGCCCTCTGCCGAGCGCTCACCGGTGAGGAAACCCCGGTCGGCCTCGTCGACGTCGCTCGTCAGGAGCTTCGCGCTGAGCGAGTCCGTCCGCGCCACGAGCACCGTCGGCACGCCGAGCACGTCGGCGGCGAGCCGGGCCGCCACCAGCGTGCGGATGAACTGGCTCGTGGGCACGAGCACCTTGCCGCCCAGGTGGCCGCACTTCTTCTCGGACGCGAGCTGATCCTCGAAGTGAACGCCGGCCGCGCCTGCCTCGATCATCGACTTCATCAACTCGAAGGAGCTGAGCGGACCGCCAAAGCCGGCCTCGGCGTCGGCCACGATCGGCACAAGCCACTCGCGTCCTTCAGCTCCCTCCGCCCACTCGATCTGGTCGGCGCGCACGAGCGCGTTGTTCAGGCGGCGCACGAGCGCCGGCGCCGAGTTCGCCGGGTAGAGGCTCTGGTCAGGATAGGTCTGGCCGGCGAGATTGGCGTCGCCCGCCACCTGCCAGCCGCTCAGGTAGATCGCGTTGAGGCCGGCCTTCACCATCTGCACCGCCTGCGCGCCCGTCATCGCGCCGAGGGCGGCGACGTACTCGTCCCCGTGCAGCAGGTCCCAGAGCCGGTCGGCGCCGCGCCGTGCGAGCGTGTGTTCCACCCGCACGGAGCCGCGCAGCCGTACAACGTCCTCGGCGCTGTACGGCCGCTCGATACCGGCCCAGCGCTCGCTCGCCCACTCGCGCTCGAGCTTCTCCGCCTCGTTCAGGGGCTTGCCGTTCGTGCTCATCAGTCCTCCAGGTAGTCGTAGGCCGGCAGGGTCAGGAACTCCTCGAAGTGTTCGGCGAGGGCCACACGCTCGAAAAGCTCGGCTGCGCGCGGGTCACGGAGCGAGCCCGCCTCCTCGCGCGCGATCGCGCGCACGAGATCGCGAGTGACGGGCCGGCCGTCGTCGAGCTCGACGCGGTGGCGAAGCCACTGCCACACCTGCGCGCGCGAGATCTCAGCGGTCGCAACGTCCTCCATCAGGTTGAAGATCGCCGCCGCGCCCACGCCGCCCAGCCACGAGTCGAGATACCGCAGGCCGACCGCGACGTTGCCGCGCACGCCTTCCTCCGTCACTGCGCCGTCCGGGATGCGCACGTCGAGCAGCGCGCCCGCGTCGGCCGCAACGTCGTCGCGGCGCCGCTCGAGCTGATTCGGCCGATCGCCGAGCATGCGGTCGAACTCCTCGCGCGCGACCGGAACCAGATCGGGATGCGCCACCCAGGTGCCGTCGAAGCCGTCGCCCGCCTCGCGCTGCTTGTCCTCGCGAACCCGGGCGAGCGCGCGCTCGTTGAGCTCTGCGTCGCGCCGGCTGGGGATGAAGGCTGCCATGCCGCCGATCGCGTGCGCGCGGTGGGCATGGCTGGTCTTCACGAGCAGCTCGGCGTAGGCGCGCATGAACGGCACCGTCATCGCCACCTGCGCCCGGTCCGGCAGCACGAAGTCGTCGTCCTCGCGGAACTTCTTGACGACGCTGAAGATGTAGTCCCAGCGGCCGGCGTTCAGTGCCGGCGAGTGGTCGCGTAGCTCCCAGAGGATCTCGTCCATCTCGAAGGCGGCGAGCACCGTCTCGATGAGCACGGTCGCCTTGATAGTGCCGCGGTCGAGCCCCAGCGTGTCCTCGGCGATCCGGAACGCGTCGCGCCACAGGCGCGCCTCGAGGTGGCTCTCGAGCTTCGGCAGGTACAGGTACGGGCCGCTGCCGCGCTCGAGCAGGCGCTCGGCGTTGTGGAAGACGAAGAGCCCGAAGTCGAAGAGGCTCGCGGACACGGGCTCGCCCTCGATGGCCACATGCTTCTCGGGCAGGTGCCAGCCACGCGGCCGGACGATGAGCGTCGCGCGCTCCTCGTTCAGGCGGTATTCGCGGCCTTCGGGCGAGTCGAACGCGAGCGTCCCCTCGACCGCGTCGACGAGGTTCGCCTGGCCCTCGACGACATTGCGCCAGGTCGGCGAGTTCGCGTCCTCGAAGTCGGCCATGAACCCGGTCGCGCCCGAGTTCAGAGCGTTGATCATCATCTTGCGCTCGACCGGCCCGGTGATCTCGACCCGACGGTCCTGGAGATCCGCCGGGGCGGGCGCGACCTGCCACTCACCGTCGCGGTCATCGAGGGTCTCCGCCAGGAAGTCCGGCCGGACGCCGGCGTCGAGCTCGGCCTGGCGCTCGGCGCGGCGCCGGAGGAGCCGGCCCCGCTCGGGGTCGAGCTCGCCATGTAGGCGCGCGACAAAGTCGAGCGCGTCCGGCGTAAGAATGGCTTCGCCGCGACCCTCGACCGGTGCCAGGATCTCCATCGCAATGCTGACGGCCATTAGCTACTCGTTGTCGTGGTCGCGCTCGCAGAAGTCGGGACATGTGCACTCGGCGAGCTGCGACGTCGGAATCGCGCCGCGCAACGGTCTAACGGGCCGTACGGGCTCCACGAGCCGAAGGCGCTCCCAGCGACGAACTGGCTGGCCTTTGGATCCAAGAAGTTTCATTCCATGCGCTCCTTCCCCGTAGAAAGGTTGATTAAAGCACATTTCGGATCCAAGATCAGCAGGGCTTGGTCCCCAGCGTCTGTCCCTGAGCAGGGCCTATCGCAGTGCGGGACGCTCGAGTACCCGCGATAGCTGCAGCACGCGGTTCGAGCCCATCGAGATCCTCGGCCGCGACGTGTCGGCCGGCGCTTCGCTGAATCGGGGTTCCGCCGGGGCGGAGGCGGTGGGCGCCTCCGCCCCTCGATGCCCGTGGCTTCAGGAGTCCTTGATGATGTTCTTGAAGCGCGGGTCGTCGCGAAGCGGGTCGAGGTCCTCGTCGTTCGCTGCGTTCTCGCTGAGGCGCGGCTCGACCTCGAGGGCCGCGCTCAGATGTTCGAGGGCGTCGTCCAGGCGGCCCAGGCGACTCTCGACACACGCCACGTTGAAGAGCACGAGTCCTTCTTGAGGACGCTCCGCCAGCACCTCCTGGAGGCGCTCGAGCGCAGTCTGGAAGTCGCCGGCGTTGTACGATTCCCACATCGGTTGCATCACCTCGCCCGGGCTCAGGCGATACGCCTGCCCCGGCGTGCCGCCCACGGCCAGCACGGTCGTGCCCTCCTCGTGGGCGACGGCGCCGCGGCGCGCGGCAGGATCGCGGACGAAGACCAGCGTGCCGGCTGCGGCGGGTACCTCTTCACCGTTCACGGTGAACGTCGCGCTGCCGGACAGCACGACGTAAAGCTCCTCCTGGCCGGAGGCTCCTATGCCGGTCTCGTCGTGCTCGCCGACCACTTGCGCGTCGCCGCTGACAGCCCGCGTCGCGCCGACGCCGAACGCCCGAATGTCGAAGTGACGGCGCACGTTGCGGCGGACGCGCCCTTGGTGTTCGTCGCCGTGCTCGATCTCGTCAAGCGCGACGACGTCGAAAGCCTTCGTGGTCTCGACAGCTGCCATCCGACTCCCTCCTCCTGGTTGGTTACGCCCGCGTGGGCAGCGGGCGGTCATACGCCAGCCGAAGGCCGACTTCCACGAGCCACAGCCCGACGCGCCGGCGGGCCCTGGTGCTCGCAGGCGACGCCGGCTGCGTCTCGCGTGTGCGGGCGAGTGTCGCGACGTGGTCGCGCGCCAGTTCCCTACGTGTCTGCACATCCATAACGTACATCTGCGTCACCTCCTTCTGAAGATTCTCTATATCAAAATACTTTCTATCGAGAGTATAGCTGCGGAAGTAGTTTGACGTCAAGAGAAATTTGGGTCACAATTCAGGCGTGGCCACGAAGTCGAAGGAGCAGACAGGAAAGGACTCCGTCGACCGCCTGTTGGCCAGATGGGCCCCGCAACTGCCGAACATCGACCTCGAGGTGGAGGCCGCCGTCCAGCGGATCCAAAAGCTCGGCCGCTACGTCCGCAAGCACATGGACGAGACGCTCGGCGACGTCGGGCTGAGCTGGGGCGAGTGGGCGGTGCTCGGCGATCTCCGTCTCGGAGGCGAGCCGTACCGCGCCTCGCCGGGCACCCTTGCCGAGCACGCAGGGCTCTCGAGTGGGGCGATGACTAACCGCCTCGACCAGCTGGAGAAGGCCGGCTTCGTCCGGCGGCTGCCCGATCCTGACGACCGCCGTGGCGTGCAGGTCGAGCTCACGAAGGCAGGGCATCGTGTCTGGCTCGAGTCGGTCGGCGTCCAGGCGGCCAAGGAAGCACACCTCGCCGCCGTGCTCAGCGAGCGGGAGCTCGTGCAGCTGAACCGGCTGCTCCGCCGCGCGATGCTCGGCTTCGAGCAGAACGGCGCAGACAAGCCAAAGAAGGCGCCCGACCCCGACAAGTAGGAACGTACCGCCACAACGGGTGGGGGCAAGGGGAACCGAAGGTTCCCCAACCCACGCTCCCGAGAGCCACTGCGAAACGCCGCCGGAGCCCGGCTTGGCCGGGCGGGAGGCTCACTAAGGAGAGGCAGCCTCCGAGCCACCACAAGAGCCGCCGGCTCCGCCAACCTCCGTCAGCCGCGGACACCGGCAAGGAGGGGGCTCACGGGGGAACCAGGGGTTCCCCCGTGTTACTTCCGAGAGCCACCGCGAAACGCCGCCGGAGCCCGGCTTGGCCGGGCGGGAGGCTCACTAAGGAGAGGCAGCCTCCGAGCCACCACAAGAGCCGCCGGCTCCGCCAACCTCCGTCAGCCGCGGACACCGGCAAGGAGGGGGCTCACGGGGGAACCAGGGGTTCCCCGTGCCAGAACCACGGGGTTCCCCCGTGTTAAAGCCGGCCTGCCTCGACGATCCGCTGCAGAAACTGTTTCGTGCGCGGCTCGCGCGGCGCGGCGAAGATCTGCTCCGGCGGGCCTTCTTCGAGGATCAGGCCGTCGTCGAGGAAGCACACGCGGCCGGCGATCTCGCGCGCAAAGCTCATCTCGTGAGTGGCGATCAGCATCGTCATCCCGCCGGCGGCGAGCTCGCGGATGACGTTCAGCACCTCCCCCACCAGCTCGGGATCGAGCGCGCTCGTCACCTCGTCGAGCAGCATCAGCTGCGGACGCATTGCCAGCGCCCGCACGATCGCCACGCGTTGTTGCTCGCCGCCCGAGAGCCGGTCCGGGTAGTCGTCTCGCTTGCCGGCGAGCCCGAAGCGCGCCAGCAGCTCTTCTGCCTGCTCCTCCGCCTGCCGACGAGGCGTGCCCAGCACCTCCCGGGGCGCCAGGGTCACGTTCCGCAGGACGGTCATGTGCGGGAAGAGGTTGAACGCCTGGAAGACGATTCCGATGCCCCTGCGCACCAGATTCACGTCTACGCCGGGAGCTGTCACCTCCTGGCCTGCCACCACGATGCGCCCCTCATCGACCGGCTCGAGCAGGTTCACGCAGCGCAGCAGCGTCGACTTCCCGGAGCCCGACGCGCCGATCATGCAGACGACTTCGTGCTCGGCCAGGACCACATCGATCCCCCGCAGCACCTCGTGGCTCCCGAACGACTTGTGCACCCCCTCGAGGCGAAGCGCCTCACTCATCCGCCACCGCCGAGCGCCAGCCGCCTGCGCCGCTCGCGTGCGACCAGCCAGTCGGTGAAACGGGCGAGTGGAATCGTCATCAGCACGAACAGGAGCGCGGTCGCGAAGTAGGGCGTGTAGTCGAAGTTGCGGGCCACCTCGATCTGCGACTGACGGAAGGCCTCCACGGGCCCGATCAGCGCCACGAGCGCCGTGTCCTTCTGCAGGCCGATGAAGTCGTTCAGAAGCGGCGGCACCACCCGCCGCACCGCCTGGGGCACAACGACGAAGCGCAGCGACTGCGCGTGCGAGAGGCCCAGCGAGCGTGCCGCCGCCTCCTGGCTCGGGTGCACGGACTCGATCCCCGCTCGGTACACCTCGGACACGTAGGCGGAGTACACGAGGACGAGGGCGGCGATCCCCCACACGAACTCGGATCGCGGCACGCCCGAGATGGCGAGCGCCGGAATACCGAACCCGAGCAGGTAGATGACCAGGATGGTCGGAACGCCCCGGAAGAAGTCCGTGTAGGCGACTGCCAGCAGGCGGACCGGAAAGAACACGGGACCCGGAAGGCTGCGCAGGAGTGCGATCAACAGGCCGAACACCAGGATGAACACTTCGGCGATCAGGAAGATGCGCACGTTGACGAGCAGGCGCGGCGCGATCTCCGGGAACGACTCCCTGAAGATGTCGCCGTCGAAAAACTGCTCGCGCACCTCCGGCCAGCCCGGCGCGCTGAGCGCCAGTGCGACGAGCACGCCGAAGAACACGATCGTGCTCACCGCCGCTATGAGCGTGCTGCGGGCGGCTCCGCCGCCGCCGAGGATGCGCGAGACGCGGCTGCCGGACACCGCGCTCACGGAACGGGCGTGCTACTCCAGCACGGGCGGCGCGCTACCGATGATCCACTCCTGTTCGAGCCGGTCGAGCGTGCCGTCCGCACGGAGCGCGGCAATTGCCTCGTTGACGCAGCCGACCAGCGCGCTGCCCTTCTCGAAGACGAGGCCGAAATGCTCCGGGGCGTCTTCGGCGCGCGGCAGGCGTCCGACGATCGTGCCGCCCTTTACCTGAACCGCCGAGACGTACAGCGACGTCGGGTAGTCGACGACGATCCCGTCCACCTGCTTCGCCTTGAGCGCCGAGATTGCGTCGTTGTTGGTGTCGTAGACGGACGGCTCCGCGTTCGGCTCGATCGTCTCGTTGATCGCGTCGAGGCTCGTCGTGCCGAGCTGGGCACCGAACTTGTAGTCCTTGAGGTCGACTAGCGACTTCGCGCCGGCGATCGGCGTGCCCTGCACGGCGACGACAGCCTGCTCGACGTCGTAGTAGGAATCGCTGAAGTCGACTGCGTTTGCGCGCTCTGGGCTGACCGACGCCTGGTTGATGTCGAAGTCGAAGTCCTTCGGACCGGGGCGGAACACCTGGGTGAACGGCACCACCGTCCACTCGACCTCGTCGTCGGTGAAGCCGAGCCGGCCGGCGATCTCATAGGCGACGGCTGCCTCGTAGCCCTTCTTGGTCGGGGCCTTGGTGGGATCCCACGGCTCATCGGGCGTGCTTCCCTGGAACCACGGCGGGAAAGCGGGATTGTCCGTGGCGATCGTCAGCGTGCCCGGAGTGACGAGGTCGAGCGAGTCTTTCTCACAGGACGCCGCGGCGGTCGTCGTGCCCCCCGCGTCGCCGTCGTCGTCGTCGTCGCCTCCGCACGCCGCGACGACGAAGGCCAGCCCCACCGCGACCACGAGCAGCAGCAGCCACTTCCGCACGGCGCTCACCCTACCGCGTGGCCGCCGGGCTGCGTCAAGGGCCGAGGGCCCGGCCGGCCGACCTTGGGGAGGATGCCTCGGGGGAGGGTGCCTCAAGGAGGGGCAGGGAGGAGGTCCCTGAGCCGGCCGAGCGCCTCTATACAAATCCTTTGCCGAGCGTAACGGAACTCAAACATTGGCCTGGCCGGCCCTGGCGCCGTCCGGAGCCCCACGCAAAATTCCCTCGATGGAGGCATTGAGGCGCCTCCGGCCCTCCTCCACCGTTCGAGTGAGCGGCGCAATGCGTCGTACCCGAGCGATGGACAATCTGCGGCCTCTGAAGATCCGCCTCGCCGACCCGGCGCACGCCGGTGCGCTGCTTGCATTTCTGCGAGGGCGAGCGTGCGTCGCCGAGCAGGTCGGCCCTTCGGCTCTCGACGTCTGGCCGCCGCCGCTCCTCCACGAGGGGTTCGACCGGCCGAGCTCGGGCGACGCGAGCTCGCTGGCGCTCGACGGGCAGGACGTTGTCGCTTGCTCGGCATGCGGGTGGCCGATCGAGGAGACGCTCAGCCGCCTCGGCTCGCCGCGCTGCCACGACTGCCGCGACGAGGGAGCGAACGGGCGGGCGCTCGGCGCGCCACTGAACGGGGACGCACGCTTCCAGCTGGAGCGGGCGCGGGTGGAGCTTCAGGCGTACCTGCGTGCCTGGCGTGCCGAGAACGGCAACGCCGACGCGGCCGTAATGGACTACTAGGAGGGTTTGGCGGAACACCGCTCGTTGTCGGGGCGCGATGCTTTCGAGGCAAGGCGCTCGCCGCTTCGCGGCTCACGTGAGCGCCGATAGCAACGCTATCGGCGCGACCGAGGACGCAGCATCGGGGCGAGCAGCGCGGCCCGACGGCCCAGACTGTGTTTCGTCAAACCCTCCTTACCACTAGCGGATCCGCGTGAAGATCCAGTCGGTTTGCTTGGCGCCGACATGGCAGCCCGTGCAGACCGAGCCACTGGCCAGGAACGCGAACCTGGCGGCCGCCGCCGAGCGCGTGTACTCGACCCACTGCCAGGCGCCGTTGCCGGCCTTCTTCTTGCGCGCGATGGCCACGAGCGTCACCACGCCGTTCGTCGCGGCCGTCTTGACCACGATCGTGCCCTTCGGGAACGGAAAGCGCTGCTTCCCCGCTCGCATGAGCGCCTTGCGGCCGTGGTTGACGTAGACGTTCTTGACGCCCTGGTGGGCCGTGCCGCCCCGATTGGGGAGGGGCTTGAAGTTCATCTTCGTCCAGCTCTGGAAGCCGGTGATGTCCCTGGGGAGTCCGCGCAGCGCCTGAGGCGACCCGGAGCTCGAGGGCTGCGCCAGCACCGCGCCGACGACGAGGGCCGGAGCGGCCACCACCACGGCCGCGACGGCAAGCCGAACACGCATGCCTCGAGGGTGCCAGCAGCGCGGCGTCGCCGCAACAGGAACGCTCTTCGGTCTGGGAGCGCTCTTTCTCGCTACGAGGGAGAGATGGGCAGGCCACTTGCCACGACTCGCCGGCCGCCACTCTCGTAGATGACGTCCACCGAGTCGTTCTGGCGGTACGTTCCCGCGACGCCGAGCAGCATGGAAAGCCAACGCCAGAAGCCGAGGCGCCCCTCGCGTGCCAGCGAACGCTCGAATACGAGCGTCGTGCCCTCGACGTCGAAGTCGGTGCCACGTTGCTGCGGCACGCCGTTCACGAACACCTGGAAATGCGCCCCGGCGTCGCGAGGCAGCTCGACGCGCGACCGGCCGTTACTCGCCGGCATGCGACAAGCGTTCCAATGTCGCCCCGGTCCCGGGCACCCTCGTAGAATGCCGGACGCTGTGCAGCAGGTCGGCTTCAGCAGCTAGTGCCCCGGCGCCCGCTCGTCGCAGCACTGCTGGTCGCGGGCGTCGTCTTGCTGGGCGCGAGCTGGTTCGGAATCTCGGGAAGACAGGGCCTGACGCCGGTCGAGCCGGCCTCCTCGAGCGCCGAAGGCATCGACCACCTGTACATCTTCATCGGCGTCTTCGCCGTCCTGATCTTCCTCTCGGTGATGATCCCCCTGGCGCTGATTCTCGGCCGCTACCGGGAGCGGGGTCTCCCGCGCGAGGCGGAAGGGCCGCAGGTCCGTGGCCACACCCGGCTCGAGCTGCTCTGGACCGCGATCCCGCTCGCGATCGTGCTCGTGATCAGCGGGTACACGCTCTACAAGTCCGACGGGATCCAGAACCCCGCCGCGGCAGAGGGAGGGCCGGCCGCGCTACAGATCGACGTCGAAGGAAGGCAGTTCTACTGGCGCTACGTCTACCCCGGCGAGGTGATCGCGCTGGACCGATTGCGGCTGCCCGTCGATCGGGTCGTCGAGCTCGAGATCACGGCCCCCGGCTCCGAAGTGATTCACAGCTTCTGGGTCCCGGCGCTCGCGGGCAAGGTGGATGCGATCCCGGGCGTCGTGAACCACCTCAAGTTCCAGCCTCAGCAGCTCGGCATCTTCGACGGCAAGTGCGCCGAGCTGTGCGGCATCCAGCACTCGGCCATGGTGTTCAACGTCGAGGTCTTGTCCGGGGACGAGTTCGAGAGCTGGCTCGACGAGCAGCGCAGCAACCAGCAGGGTGAGGCGGCCGATCTCGGTCGCGAGCAGTTCGAGAACGTCTGCTCGAAGTGCCACTTCGCCGCGCCCGAGTACGCCCCCAACATCGCAACCAGCCCGCTGCTCGGCGACGCGCAGCAGATCAGGACCATCGTCACGGAAGGGCGGGGACGAATGCCCGCGGTCGGCCGTGGTTGGACAGAGACCGAGCTCGACGCACTCACGAGCTACCTCGCGACGATCGCGCCGGGAGACGGCGATGGCGGTTAGGACCGAGAGCCCCATCTACCCGGTTCCGTGGACGAGCGGCCGTTTCGCGAGCTGGGTCGCCACGACCGACCACAAACGGATCGGGATCATGTACCTGGCGACGAGCCTCTTCTTCTTCGCGGCCGGCGGGGTGCTCGCGCTGCTCATCCGGACGCAGTTGATCCAGCCCGATCAGGACCTGATCGTCCGGGACGACTACAACCAGGTGATCACGATGCACGGGACGACGATGATCTTCCTGGCCATCGTCCCCGTATGGGCCGGCTTCGCCAACTTCCTCATCCCCCTCATGATCGGCGCCCGCGACGTCGCCTTCCCGCGCCTGAACGCGTTCTCGTACTGGATGTTCCTGCTCGGCGGCATCGTCCTCTACTCGAGCTGGTTCGCCGAAGGCGGCGCGGCGAAGGCGGGCTGGACGAGCTACCCGCCGCTCTCCCTGCGGACGGAGGGTAACGGCCAGGACCTCTGGATCCTGGCGCTGCACATCCTCACCATCTCGTCGCTCGCCGGCGCGATCAACTTCATCGTGACCATCCGCAACATGCGCACCGCCGGCATGCGGTGGGGGCGCATGCCGCTCTTCGTCTGGGCGATCTACGTGTACTCGTGGCTGCTGCTGGTCGCCCTGCCGGCGCTCTCGGCGGGCCTGACCCTGATGATCCTGGACCGCCAGGCCGGGACGAACTTCTTCCTGCCAGACGAGAACGGAAACGCAGTCCTCTACCAGCACGTCTTCTGGTTCTTCGGCCACCCCGAGGTCTACGTAATGATCCTGCCCGCCTTCGGGGTCATCTCGGAGGTGCTGCCCGTCTTCTCGCGGAAGCCGATCTTCGGCTACAAGGCGATCGCGTTCTCGACCGCCGCGATCGGCTTTCTGTCACTGCTCGTGTGGGCGCACCACATGTTCACGGTAGGGATGCCCATCGGGCTGCAGGCGTTCTTCATGATCGCCTCGATGGTGATCGCCGTGCCGACCGGCATCAAGATCTTCAACTGGGTGGCCACCACCTGGCGCGGCAATCTCCAGTTCGACACCGCCATGCTGTTCGCGCTCGGCTTCATCGTGGTGTTCACGATCGGCGGGCTCTCCGGCATCTTCACGGCTGCGTATCCATTCGACTGGCAGGTGCACGACAGCTACTTCGTGGTGGCGCACTTCCACTACGTGCTCATGGGCGGCGCGTCGTTCGCGCTCTTCGCGGCCATCTTCTACTGGTGGCCGAAGATCTTCGGCCGCATGCTCGACGAGCGGCTCGGCAAGCTGTCCTTCTGGTTTTTCTTCATCGGCTTCAACGTCGCCTTCCAGCCACAGCATCTGCTCGGGTTGCTCGGTATGCAGCGACGGGTCTACACGTACGAGGACGACTCGATCTGGAACACATACAACCTCATCTCCTCGCTCGGCTCGTACGTGATGGGAGTCGGGATCATCATCTTCGTTGCGAACGTGGTGATCACGCGGAGACGCGGACGGCGGGCGGGCAACGATCCGTGGCTCGCGGACACGCTCGAGTGGTACACGACCTCACCGCCGCCGCCGCACAACTTCGACCGCGTCCCCTACGTGACGAGCGCGCGCCCGCTGCGCGACCTGCGTAGACGACTGCGGGAGGCAAATGCCTAGCGTGGCCCCCGGGCCCTGGCTGCGCCTGACGGCGCTCGTGGCCGTGGCGGCCTGCGCGCTGGCGGTCGTGAGCGGCACGCTCGAGCCGGGGACGACGCACCGGCTGCTCTCCGCGCTGGCGCTCCCGCCGCTCACTGCCCTCGCCGTGGCGGCGTGGATCGCCCACAGGCGCCTCTTGGCGCCTGCGGTTGCCGCTCTCATGCTCTTCGGGCTCGCAGCGCTCATCACCACGCCCCAGCTCCATGTGGCCCTGTCGGCCGCCGCACTGGCGGCTGCGGCAGTGAGCGCGGCGCTCACCTTGCACGCTCCAACGAGCAAGCAACAGTCTGTTACAAGGTCGGTGGCGCGCGACTACGTGGCGTTGACCAAGCCGCGCATCATGTCGCTGCTGCTCGTCACCGGCGCCGGGGGGATGTTCGTCGGCGAAGGCGGCGTGCCGCCGCTCGGCGATCTCGGGGTGATGCTGGTCGGCCTCGCGCTCGCCTGCGGAGGCGCGAGCGCGTTGAACCACGTTATGGACCGCGACATCGACCGCCTGATGGGCAAGCGCACCGAGCGGCGCCCTGTCGCGTCCGGGCGTGTGCAGCCGTCGCGGGCGCTCGAGTTCGGGCTCGCACTGTCGGCCGGCTCGTTCGTTCTGCTCGCCAGCCTTGCCAACGTCCTCACGGCGGTGCTCGCGCTGGTCGGCAACCTTTTCTACGTGCTCGTGTACACGGGCTGGCTGAAGCGCTCGACGCCGCAGAACATCGTGATCGGCGGCGCAGCCGGCGCAGTGCCCCCGCTCGTGGGCTGGGCGGCGGCGACCGGCAACCTGACGCTGCCCGCGCTGTTTCTCTTCCTGGTCGTCTTCCTGTGGACGCCCCCGCACTTCTGGGCGCTCGCGCTTCTGATCCGGCGGCAGTACGAGGCCGCCCGTGTCCCGATGCTGCCGGTGGTGCGCGGCGAGCGCGAGACCACGCGCCAGATCCTGCTCTACTCCGCCGTGCTCGTCGGAGTGACGCTGCTGCCCGTCGCGTGGAACATGTTCGGGCTCGTCTACGCGTTGTCGGCGGGGGTGCTGGGCGCCGCGCTGCTCTGGCTTGCCTGGCGCCTGCGGCGCGAGACAACTCCGCCCCGCGCAGCGGCGCTCTTCCACTACTCGCTCGCCTACCTCGCCCTGCTCTTCGTGGCCATGGCTGTCGATCCCTTGGTGCTGTGAGCGAGCCGCTTCCCGAGCCGCCCGTCCCGCGCACCAGCCACGAGCCGCCGGATCCCGCGGCCGAGCTCGCGCTAGCGCGCCGCAACGTCCGCTTCGGGCTCTTGCTCTTCGGGGTCTTCATGCTGCTCTTCGCCGGCACCGTCGTCGTCGCCTTCATCTACCTCGCACTCGACTGAGACGTGGGGCGCGTCCGGCTACGACCGATCGCAGACGACGAGCTTCCGGCCCACCTCGCGAGCAGCCGCGCCGAGTACGCTGCGGCGGTCGAGCAGGACGGGGGCTTCACCGCAGCCGAGGCAAAGTCGAAGGCAGCACGCGATTTCGAGGAGCTCTTCCCGGCGGGCCAGCCGATCGAGGGGCAGTACGTCTTCGTCCTCGAGGAGACGGAGTCGGACGAGCCTGTCGGCAGACTGCACTACGCCGAGCGCCCGCTCGGCTCGAAAAGGGTGTGGCTGTACGACATCGCGATCGACGAGCCGCGACGCGGCCAGGGACTCGGGCGCGAGGCGATGCTCGCCTTTGAACGCCACGTCCGCGAGCGCGGCTACACCCGAGCTGAGCTCAACGTCTTCGGCGGCAACGATCTCGCTCGCTCGCTGTACCGGTCACTCGGCTATCGCGAGATCGCCGTCGCGATGGGCAAGGACCTCGAAGGCTGAACGAGACGGCCGGGATCTTCCTGGCGCGCCCGGAGTCGCCCGCGGACGGGATACGCCTCGCCGTCAAGGACCTCTTCGACACCGCGGGACTGACGACGACCTACGGCTCGGCGATCTTCGCCGACCATGTCCCGGAGCAGACCGCGGAGGCGGCGCGGCGGCTGGAGGCGGCCGGCTACGCGAACGTCGGCAAGACAAACCTGCACGAGTTCGCCTACGGCATCACGTCGGTGAACCCGCACTACGGCACCGTCCCGAATCCCATCGCGCTGGGACGCATGGCCGGAGGGTCGAGCGGTGGGTCGGCCGCGGCGCTTGCGGCCCGCCTGGCCGATGCGGCGCTCGGCTCGGACTCGGGCGGCTCGATCCGCATTCCCGCCGCGTGCTGCGGCGTGGTCGGCTTCAAGCCCACTTACGGCCTCGTTCCGATCGAAGGCTGCTTTCCGCTTGCGCCGAGCTTCGATCACGCCGGACCGATGGCGCGCAGCGTCGCGGAGTGCCGAGTGATTATGGAGGCGCTCGTCCCCGGCTTTCGGCAGCAGCGGCTGGAGGGCCTCGAGGAAGTCGAAGCAGGCATCGCATGGCTGGACGGCTGCGAGCCTCTCGTGCGGGAGCGGGTGGCCGAGGCTGCCGGGCGATTCCCACGCCGACGCCACATCGATTTGCCGCTGCCCAACGGCGTCGGCACCGCCTTCATGCGCGAGGTCGCGGAGGTCCATCGCGAGCTGTTTGCCGAGGAGTCGAGCCGCTACGGAGCGAACGTGCGTACCAAGATCGAAGCCTGCCTCGCGGTCACGGACGCGGAGTACGAAGCAGCCCTGCGTGCCAGGGCCGAATACCGGGAGCGGATCGCCGAGGCAGCGCAGGACGTCGACCTCCTCGTCACGCCCACGCTCGCCTTCGTAGCCCCGGAGCTTCCCGTCGACGACCTCGACGTACGGGAGGCGGTGATCCGCCTCACGTTTCCGTTCAACGTGCTCGGCTGGCCGGCGCTCGCGCTGCCCTGTGGAGCCGCCGAGGCGGGAGTGCCCGCGTCGGTTCAGCTGGTTGGGAAGGCTGGCGCGGACGATCTGGTGCTCGCCGCCGGCGAGTTGCTCGAGCATCCCTCGTTGTAGTGAGGGCGACCGGGCCGCCGACTGCCGACTAACGGGATGCGGATCCGTCTCATCGCCGTCGCTGTCGTCGCGCTCGCCTGCGCGGCGCCCGCGCAAGCCGGCCTGGTCGTAACCAAGGCCAACATCACCCGGCCGACCGAGGGCGGTGACTACGCGTACGCGGTCCCGGAGGCGGCGCCCTACGACGCAGGCCGAATCGTCGTCCACTACGTGACGGAAGGGCCGGACGCGCCTCTCCTCGAAGACACTGATCTCAGCGGCACCCCGGCTATGTCGAGCAGCTGGGCGCCGCGGCGGAGTTCGCGTTGTCCTTCTACGCAGCTCGCGGTTTCCGCGTGCCGGCGGCCGATACGGGCGGGCCGGACACGCAGCCGGACATCTACGTCAAGGGGCTCAAGGAGGGCGTACTCGGAGTCGCGTTCGCGCGCACGGCCCTCGTCAAGGAGAGCTTCCTGCTCGTGGCTCCCGATCTCGACCGAGGTGAACAGGGAATCGTCGACCGCAGCCTCAACGTCACTGTCGCGCACGAGCTGTTTCACCTCATCCAGTACGCGTACATGCCGACCGGCGACTTCGCGGGCTGGCTGGCCGAGGGAACAGCGGTCGCTATGCAGCGACGCGTGTTCCCCGCGATCGAGGACGCGACGACCCGGGTGCATCTCGAGTCGTGGCTCAAGGAGCCGTGGCTGCCCATTCACGACGCGCGCGAGCAGTGTCTGCGCTGCTACGGCTCGGCCTGGTGGTGGGAGTACCTCGAGCGCCGCAGCCTCGGCCTGATCAAGACGTACCTGGAGCGGCTGGCAGCCTCGCAGCAGGCGCGCCGCGGCTTCGGGCTGGACGCGCTCGCCGCACTGCTGCGCGGCCGGAAGCTCGGCACGCTCGCCGATGCGTACACCGCTTTTTCCGTTGTCCTCTTCCGGCGCGGGCTCGACGTCGGCGCCGTAGGCCGCGTCGTTCCGAAGGGAGCCGTGCAGGCGACGAGCTCGTTCGTTCCCATCTCGCCGCTCTCCGCGCAGTACGTGCCGCTCGACGTTCTTCCGGGGGCCCGCGGCGTGTCGGTCGTCATCGCGCACCCGCAGCGGTGGAAGCCGGGCGTGCGCCTCTTGCTGGGCGGGCCGAAGGGTCGCGTGGTGAGTGGGCGCATGCTGCGCTCCAAGAAGGCAACACTCGTGCAGGCGCGCTTCCGCGGCACCGCCGAGCGCAAGCAGCCGATCCTCGTCGTGTCCGGCGCCGTTCGCACGGTGGAGCGCTACCGGCTCGTCATCTGGACGTACCGGCAGGGCCCGGCCTTCCCGGCCTGGATCGGCGTCACCGGCAAGCTGCCGTAGCGGCCCCGGCTAGGGTCGTCTCCGTGGACGACCTCGCGTTCGCGCACGAGCTGGCCGACCTCGCCGACCGGATCACCATGCCGCGCTTCCGGGCACTCGACCTGCGCGTGGACACGAAGGCCGACCTCACCGTCGTCTCCGACGCCGACCGCGCCGCCGAGGATGCGTTGCGGGAGCGCATCGCGCGGGTGCGTCCCGGCGAAGGCGTGCTCGGCGAGGAGCGCGGCGACGACGGAACGCCCGTGCGCTGGGTGATCGACCCCGTAGACGGAACGTCGAACTACGTGCGCGGCGTGCCCGTGTGGGCAACGCTGATCGCGCGGGAGCGCGACGGGGAGCCCCAGGTGGCCGTCGTGTCGGCGCCTGCGCTCGGACGTCGTTGGTGGGCCATGCGGGGCGGCGGGGCCTTCGTAGACGGCAAGCCGATCCGCGTCTCGGCGGTGGCGCGCATTGAGGAAGCATCGATCTCTGGCACCGGCCTGAACAGCCTGGTGCGTCATGGTCTGGCCGACCGCTACCTCGCGCTCGTCGCCCGCGCCCGGTCCGACCGTGGACTCGGCGATTCTGGCAGCACGTGCTCGTGGCCGAAGGCTCGGTGGACGCTGCGCTCGACACGGTCATGAACACCTGGGACTACGTGCCCGTACAGCTGATCGTCGAGGAGGCCGGCGGCCGCTGCACTGACTTCGGCGGTGAGCCGCTGCGCGACGGCTCGTCGTTCCTGGCCACGAACGGCACGTTGCACGACGAGATCGTCGCTGCCCTCAGCGGCTCGGAATCGGCCTGAGCGACCGAGCCGCCTCGAAGAGCAGCTCACGGCTGCTCGCGCGGATCAGGATCCAGACCCCCGGCTTCCGCAGAGAGCCCGTGGCGTGCAGCGCGCCGGCCCCGAGATCCTCCGCGCTCAGGTCGAAGGAGCCCTCGGGCGGCGGCGGGTACGCCTCGCGGCCCGGGCGCAGGAAGTGACGTGCCTCGTCCTCGTCGGCCGCCTGGACGATCTCGACTCCGGTCGGCATGCCCTCCACCGGCGCCTCGAGCGAGGAGAGCCGCTCGCCGTAGGCGACAATCAGGATCGTGCCCTCGACATCGCGCTCGTCGCCGTCGGGCTTCACCACCCCGGTTGCTGCGTCGGGATCGAGCGTCCCACGCCAGGGCATGACGCGCAGCTCGCGGAGCGGCAGGCCGGCCAGCCGTAGGCCGGCCCACTGCGCCTGCTCGACTGCACGGAGCGCGCCGGCCGGGCCGGTGCGCGTTCCGGGAGGCCGCGACTGCCTGATCGCCCGCGGCGCCGCGTGCTCCACCTCGAAGTCGTCCTCGTCTCGCTCGACGGCCTCCATCGTCAGGTAGTCCTGGACGTTGCGAACGGGGCCCGCGACGCTGCGCACGCGCACGAGCTGGTACGTCCGTGCGTCGACGGCCCACTCCACGGTTCGGGCCCCCGTGAAGCGCAGCCAGTGCACGGGACGGCCGTTGACGACACCCGCCCGCACGAGCTCCGTCTGTCCCTTCTCGAGCTGCCGCCGGTACTGCGCGGCGAGGTCGAGCGGCCCGCGCGCCGGGCCGGGCAGGCCCGTGTACGCGACGTCGCTGACGACCGTGCCGCCGCGCCTGCGGATCTCACGACCGCGGCCGCGCTCGGGGTCCGCCCAGGTCTCCACGAGCGTCACGACCGGAACCGGCCTGCCGGTCGCGGTCTCGTAGCGCTCCCCCGTCACCGTGCGCTCGCGAAACACGACGTGCAGGATGGGCCCGTCGCCGACGGCGGCCTGCGCGCGCTGCACGATCGAGGTCGGGCGCTCGTCGCCGGACGGCCCGACCAGCGCCACCGCCGCCAGCAAAACGACCAGCACGGCGCCGCCGATCGCCGGCGTCAGCACGCGCCGGGTCAGCCGCACCCGGAGCCGCATCTGGAAGCTCTCCGGCTCCTGCGCGCGCCGCAGGACGTCGAGCCAGTCCTGGTCGGCCGGCGCGGGATAGGCGCGCTCGAGCAGCTGTGAGAGCTGCGGGTCGCGGTCGCTCACGGCGCAGCAACCTCCTCGAGCTCGCTGCGCAGGGCGGCGTGCGCCTGGTTGAGCGTCGCGCCGACGGTGCCCGGCTTGATGTCCAGCGCGCGGGCGATCGAGCCATAGTCGAGGTCGGCGAAGTAGCGCAGGAAGAGCACGAGACGCTGCCGTTCCGGCAGCGCTGACACCGCCGCGCGCACCGGGGCCTCAAGCGTCACCTCCGCGTGCGAGGCGCGGGCATCGCCCGCCGGCACGGCACGCGCTCGCCGCCGCTCGTTGCGCGCGCGCGTCACAACGGCGCGCCACAGCCATGCCTCCAGACTTCCCTCGCCGCGAAACTGCAGGCGATTGCGCACGGCCGAGGCGAATGCCTCCTGCACCGCGTCCCTGCCCGCCTCGACGTCGCCTGCGATGGCCGCAGCGGTGCGAACGAAGCGGTGGAACTCGCGGCGATACACGTCCTCCAGGTCCTTGACGTCGGCGCCACCCGGGCGCGAGTTGTTCATTTGCCCTTACGACACGCGCGACGACGGTTTTCTTTAGGCGGCCGCAGCGCGAACCGCGGCCTCGTACACCGGATCCCGCCCGAAGCGGTCGAGTTGCTCGGAGAGCAGCTCGCCCGACGAGCGGATCGGCTCGCTCGGGGCGGGCACCGGCTGACCGTCCGCCGCGATCTCCGCGATCTCGTCCGCCTCCTCCTGCACGAGGGCCACATCGCGCTCCA